>JALYXG010000761.1 GCA_030947205.1 Chloroflexota bacterium | reverse complement strand
CTGCGGTAGCGCTCTTCGTCCAACGCGCGCGGGCGCTCGCGCCGGACTTTCGCCTGACCGACGAGACCGGCCCGGCGGTGGCGGCGATCTGCGCGCGGCTCGATGGGCTGCCGCTCGCTATCGAACTGGCGGCGGCACGGATACGGCTCCTTTCCCCGGCGGCGCTACTCGCCCGCCTCGCGCGACGGCTCCCCTTGCTCACGGGCGGCGCCCACGATCTTCCCGCGCGGCAACAAACGATGCGCGATACCGTCGCATGGAGCTACAGCTTGCTCACGCCGCAGGAACAGATGTGCTTCCGGCGGCTCGCACTGTTCGTCGGGGGCTGTGCGCTACCGGCGGCGGAAGCGGTCTGCGGCGATGCGGACAGCGATGCAGATGGCGTGCTCGATGCGATCGACTCGCTGCTGAACAAGAACCTCCTCATCAGGATCGCGGGGGATGCCGAGGAGCCGCGCGTCGGGATGTTGGAAACGATTCGCGAATATGGGATCGAGGTATTGACGGCGAGTGGCGAGGAGGATGCGGCACGGGGGCGGCACGCCGCCTGCTTCCGCGCGCTGGCGGAGGCGGCGGAACCCCACCTCACCGGGCCCGAACAGGCGGTGTGGCTCGCACGGCTGGATGCGGAATACGACAACGTGCGAGCGGCCCTCACCTGGGCACAGGAGCGGGGCGAGATCGAGACGGGCATCGGTCTGGCGGGCGCGCTCTGGCGCTACTGGTTGGCGCGCGGCTACCTCGACGAGGGACGGCGATGGTTGGAGGGGATGCTCGCGGCGGTGCGACCGGACGCACGGGCCGCCATGGCGCCTGCATGGGCGCGCGCGATCTACGGCGCGAGCATGTTACTGACCGAACAGGGCGACTATGCCCATGCCACAACACTCGCGCGTGACAACGTGGCATGGCTTGAGGATCGTGGTCAACGGTACTACGCCGCGTCGCTCTGGAACGTGCTCGGCAATATTGCGCGCTATCAGAAGGACTACGTATCGTCGCTTGCATGGTACGGCACGGGGCTGGCTCTCTTCCGCCAGATGGATTCGCCGAACGGGATCGCGATTGCCCTGAACAATATGGGGATCGTGGCCCGGGAGCAGGGCGACTACGCGCTGGCGATGCGGCTGCTCGAAGAAAGCCTCGCCGTCAAGCGCCAACTGGGCAACAAACGCGGCATCGGGGTCGCGCTCGTCAATCTCGCCGACGTCGCGCGGGATCAGGGGGAATATGCGCGCGCGACGGAGCTGCTGGCAGAGAGCATTGGCCTCTTCCGGGAACTGGCGGACAAGCCCGGACTGGCATACGCCCTCAATAATCTCGGTGAGGCCGCCCTCGGGCGCGCGGACACCGCACGGGCGACGGTGCATTTTGAGCGGAGTTTGGCGCTCTTTCGCGAGCAAGGCGATCAGGCAAGTACGGCAATTGTGCTGAGGAATTTGGGGACCGTGGCACGTCTCAACGGCAACGCGGATGAGGCGGCGGTACAGTATGCCGCCAGTCTCCACCGCTACCACACGCTCGGGAACTTGCTCGGCGTGGCGGAGTGTATGGAGGGGCTGGCCCTCGTCACGGGCGCCCTGTCCCGCTGGGACGACGCGGTGCGGCTGGCCGGCGCAGCCGCCACGCTACGCGGCGGCATGGGCGTCCCACTCCCGGCAGCCGATCGCGCCTCGGTCGATCGGTTGCTGGCACGAGCGCGCGAAGCGCTGGGTGGGGAGGTGTTCGCGGCGTCGTGGGCGGCGGGCGCGGCGCTGACCACGGAACAGGCGATTGCGGCGGCGACACCCGCCGATCTGCCCGATATGCTCGCCGCGTCTTCGTAAACGCCGACTGCGGACGGTCGAGGGAAACGCGCTTCTTGCCTGGCGAACGCTCCCTCGGCCACCACATCTAGCGGAAGCGTGCCTAGAGTCGGCCAAAGGCCATGGTAGCGAGTTTTTTCGCGGCTACCGTGCCTGCGGCATTCTGCTCGTCCACCGTGCCGCTCCCCGTCGCTACCTGGACATCGAATATCACGTCGCCCTTGAAGATATGGACCGCGCCTCCGGCGCCGATCTGCTCCAGTAGCGGGTTGACGACGAGGAAGACCTCCGGCCCGATCTCCGGCAGCGGGGTAACTTTGGACTGCATGCTGGCCCATGCCTTCTTCGTCCCCTCCCAGTACGTCTTCATGTCGAGCTGTGCGGGAACACTCGGATCGCGCTGCATGACATTGACCGTCACGAACTCAACCTTGCCTCCCGCCGCGATCTTGTAGTCGCAGGATGATTGCGAGAAACCGGCGGTCGCGACTGTCGGCCGAGCCTTCTTCACAGGATCACTCGCGGCATCACCCATCACCGCGAGGTAATCCGCCTTCGTGATCAGCGTGCATGGATCAACCTTCCCCGCAGCGGATCCGGCATTCGCATTCAGGGCAGCAGGCTTTGTCGCGGCTACGGCAATACTCGCGCCGGACGTCAGCGACGCGGTTGGGAGCGTTTGCGTCGCGGCGGCCGGCACGGTGGCGGCAGGCGCGATCGTCGGCGCTATTCGCGTTTGCCCGCCACTCACTGCGACCGTCGCCACGGGTGCAACGGTCGCGGCCGTCGTCGGCGCGGGTGCGATGGTCGCGCTCGTTCCACCGCACGCAGCGAGCATCAGCGTTGCGGCCATGAGGGCGATGGCTGTGAAGAGTATACGATGATCCGTTCGCTTGCACTGGGATACCATGATGGTCTTCCTTTCTCACCTCTGCTGCCGTGTGATCGGCGGGTCAACAACGCCTGCCGCCCTCGTGATCGTCAGCGCCTTGGTATCGGTGCGGGGGCGGGTGGACCACCGCTCGCCGGCATTCCTCGCCCGCTCGGTGGGAGCGGCGCCGGGGGCGGCGGCCCCATCACCGGCCCCGGTCGCGGCGGCGGTGCCGGATTGGGTGGGATCAGTTCGTATGCGCCGATGTCGCACGCCCCGCCCTGTGGCCGGGAGACGCCCCGCTGGTCGGTGGCCGGGCAGCCGTTGGCGCTCGTGCCGCCCCGGTCAACCGCCGGGCTGCCGGCGAGCAGGGCATGCGTGGCGGTGGAACCGGGCGCGTTGACCTGCAACGGACCGAGCAGGGGGTTGGTGTTCCTGAGGTCATGGGGCTGGGTAAAGCCGCAGAAGTCGCCGCTGTCGAGGTTATAGTCCCCCGAGACAATCGCACCGAGGCACCTACCGGCGACGAGCGAATTCTTGAGCGTGATCGACGCGCCGACGCTAGCGGTAAGGCCCGCATCGCCGTTGTTTGTGACGGTGCTGCTCGTTACCAAAACGGTACCGCTGTTCACTGCGGTGATGCCGCCACCACCTCCAATCGCGGTGTTGCCGCTGATCGTGCTGTTCGTCACCATCGTGCGTATGCCACCGCCGTCGAAGAGGCCCGCGCCATTTACGGCAGCAGTATTGCCGCTGATCGTACTGCTCGTGATGTTTGTCCTTCCATCGTTGAGGATGCCACCACCGGAACTGTTCACGGCAATATTGCCGCTGATCGTGCTGTTGGTTACGGTCAGCAGCCCGGCATCCGTGTAGATGCCTGCACCGCCAACGTGTGCGGTGTTGCCAGTCACCCGGCTATGATTCTGGATTGTCACGGTGCTCCCGACGCCGATAGTGACGCCGGTATTGAAGATGCCGCCGCCGCGCCCGTTTGCGGTGTTTCCATCCGAGCCGATGCCGCCGACGGCGCTGTTGTCGAGCGTCATCACGCTGCCCGCATCGTTGAACACCCCCCCGCCATCGCCACTCGCGGCGGTGTTGCCCAGGATGGCGCTGCCGTTCGTCATCGTCAGATGCGCGTGGCGATTCTCAATCCCGCCCCCACTGCCTCCCTGCGCCCGGTTGTAGTTAACAACGCTGCCGTTCGTCATTGTCATGGTGGCGAGGTTGTAGACGCCTCCCCCCTC
>JALYXG010000754.1 GCA_030947205.1 Chloroflexota bacterium | reverse complement strand
GCGAATGCAGCGCCGTCAGTATCGCGCACTGTACACGGCACGCTCGCTTTTGTACATCGGCTTTGCCTGAAATGCGCCCGGCTACCGGAGTCAGACGTCGAGCACGGGCGCATCGGTGAGGTTGATGATCCCATCTGCGGTGAAGACGACGAGGTCTTCGATGCGCACGCCGCCCCATCCCGGCAGATAGACAGCCGGCTCGATGGTCAGGGACATGCCTGCCGCAAACACATCGTCGCCGTCACGTCGCGCACTCGGCGCTTCATGCACTTGCAGGCCGATGCCGTGCCCGAGGCCATGCAGAAATGCCTCGCCGTAGCCCGCCTCCGCGATCACCGCACGCGCGGCGGCGTCTATCTGGTCGCCCGTCATATCGGGGCGCGCGACCTCCTCGGCGTGGCGCATCGCGCGCAGCACGACATCGTAGACGCGGCGGAACTGCGCGTCCGGCTCGCCGACGATGATCGTGCGGGTGAGGTCGCCGCTGTAGCCTTCGTACCGCGCGCCCATGTCAATGACGACCGGCTCGCCGACGCGGATCGGCCGGTCAGTGACGGTGTGGTGGGGCCGCGATCCATTGTCGCCTGCACCAACGATGGTTGAGAAGCCCAGCCCCTCGCCACCCTGCGCACGAACGGCTTTTTCCAGTTCCCACGCCACTTCTTTTTCGGTCATCCCGGCCACGACGCGCCCCGATACCTCGACAAACGCGGCGACGGTAATTGCCTGCGCGCGCCGGAGCAGGGCGATTTCCGCGTCGTCTTTGATGGCACGGAGATCACGAATCAAGCCGCCGATTTCCGCAAATTCAACGTCGGGCAGGGTCGAACGAAGCCAGTTGTACGTCGTGTAGAGCATCGCGCTCTCGTCGAAGCCAATGCGTCGGATGCCGTGCCGCGCCGCAATCTCCTGGAGTTGCTGCGTCGCCTCGTCCGACCGTGCATACGCGACGACGGTGAAATCGGGCGCTTCGGCGCGGGCTTGCGCCGCGTTGACGATGCTCGTCCGCAAGTACGCCGCATCCGGCGTGATGAGGAGCGCGCCGGCGGATTCACTCGGCGGGTGATCCTCGCCGGTAAAGCCCGTCAGGTAGCGGCGGTTCGCGGGATGGGTGGTGTAGATCGCCTCGAAACCGGCCGCCACCATCGCCGTGCGCAGTCGCGCCAACCGCTCGCTGTGGATACTGTTTTCATGCGCGCTCATGCGGGAGTGTCCTCTTCCGCGAAAATTGTGCCCAGATACTCTACCGCCAGCACATAGCCGCGCCAGCCGAGGCCGACGATTTGGCCGCGCGCCACGGGCGCCGTCACGGAGCGATGCCGGAACTCCTCGCGCGTGTGGATGTTGGAAAGATGAACCTCGATGATCGGGCAGGAAAGCATGGCGAGCGCGTCGCGGATCGCGTAACTGTAGTGCGTGAACGCGCCCGGATTGATGATGACGCCGTCCGCGCGCCGCCCCGCATCCTGAAGCATGTCAATGATCGCGCCTTCGTGGTTCGATTGCATGAAGGTGATCGTGATGTCGTGCGGTTCGGCGTGCGCGCGTACCTGCGTCTCGATGTCGGCGAGCGTCGTTTTACCGTAGATTTCCGGCTGCCGCGTGCCGAGCATGTTGAGATTTGGCCCGTTCACCACGAGGATCGTCCGCGCCACGCCACGCTCCCGTCCGCTGTTTGTTGCCGCCGTTCGGCTAAGTCAGCGCGTCCAACCGCGTGTCCGCAGTAGCTCGGTGCCGAGAATGCCGACCGACACACGCTCCTGCAATGTTACACCGGCGGGGTTGAATTCCAGCCTGCCATACTGGAAATACTGGACAGTTTTGCCGTTCTCTGCCGCTTCGTCGCCGAGTGGTAGGCCGAGAATGAGCTGACCATTGTAGGTGTCCCAATATTGCTTGAAACTGCCGGCGAGCACATGGCGCGTTTCGGGGAAGTAGCGTTTGTCCGGCGGGAGATTCGGGGGTGCATCAATGCCGACGCCGCCCGGCTTGTTGTTGGCGTTGAACACTTCCTGACCGATCTTGCCGAGCGCGACGGACGCCGTGTCCGGGTGCCACTCGAACCGGGCCCGCTCGAAATACTGCACCGAATAGGTGCGGTCATCGGCGGGGTTGCGTTCGGTGAATTCCTCGGTCAGCGGGTAGCCGAACTGTGCGACGCCGCCATTCGCGTCCCAGAACTGCTTAAAGGCATTGAGCAGCGTGTGGCCCGTTTCCGTAAAGAAGCGCCGGTTCGCGTCGTCGCCACCGACCTGCGGGGAGCGGGCGGCGGGTTGGTCACTCCGCTTCATCACGTCCCAGATGCCCGTGTCTTCCTGGCCGATGCGCCACAGGCCGAAGCCCGCGATGCCCGCCTGGCGGACGAGCGCGAACTTCGCGTCGAAAGTCGCCGAACTCTCGAACCAGACTTCGTGCTGATCGCCGCCGGTGTCGGTGTAGCGCACGACCTCGCTCTGCGACGCGAGATCAACGCTTCGCGTTGCGCCGGGTCGCTTGGAGCGTTCGAGCGCCTGGGGATAGGTGACGGCCTTCGCGGTGCCGCCACTGGTCACGTCCCAATCGTACCCATACAGCGGCATGCCGAGCAGCACTTTGCCTGCGCCGAAGGTCTGCGCGGCAAACGTCGCAGTGTCGCGCACCCAGCCGATGGGCGCGACCGGACCGGCGTCGCCGCCCGCATAGTGATAGTCATACGCCATGATCATCGCGTAATCCACCGACGGGGCAAGCGCGGCGTAATCGAATGCGCCGCCGTAGCCCGTCGTCGAATCGCGCGCCTTGCCGACAATCGCCTGCGTCACGAGTTTGCCGGACGGGCGAATCTTTGCTGCGATTCGGGACATCGTGTCCGTCAGCAGCGCCCGATCCTCGGGTCGGACGTCTTCGAAATCTACATTGATGCCGTCGTAATTGCGCGACACGACGAGGTCTGCGATCGTGGCGGCGAGTTTGTCGCGCAGTTCGGGCGTTGCCATCTGGGCGGCGAAATCGGCGTTGTGCGCGTCGTTCTTGACCATCGGGATGATCTTGACGCGGGCGGCGCGGAGGAACGCATTCGTGTCCGGTTCCTCAAAGTTCTTGATCGTCCCATCCGTCTGGAGTGCAAAATAGTAGGGCGAAACCATCGAAAGCGCACCCGCATTCGCCTGGAGCGCGGTGAATGAATCCTTGGCATAGGTGACGTAGTACGCCCAGCGGATGATCGGCGCCGCCGCAACGGTCTGGGTCGTAGGGAAGAACCCGCTCACATTAGGGAAAAGGAGCGATACCGCGACAAACGCCATCACAACGAGCGACGTGCGAAAACGGACATGCCGAGCATGCAGGCCAAAATACGTCACCCCGTGTCCCTTCCCGAATAGCACAAAAGTCTCCACACATGCATACAGCATCACTATACTATGCACGTACACTGATTACGTCAAGTGATCCGTTCGGTAAAGGCGTCTCGATTTCCTGTATACGCGACGTATACCGCTGCACTCCCCGGCCTTACGCAAGTTCGAGGATACGCGACACGAGTCCATCGAGATTTTCGACAACGAGATCGGCGACGCAATGATCGCGCGGCTCGCATTTCAGGTTGAGCCAAACCGTGCGTAAGCCGAGGCGGTGCGCCGTTTCAACATCGAAGCGGTACGAATCGCCGATATGCACAATCTCGGCGGGCGCAACGCCGAGTGCGTCTATGGCGCAGGTGTAGATGCCGTCGTGCGACTTGTAGTAGCCACACGACGCGGAAGAAACGATCGCGGTGAATGCATCGCGGATGCACCAATCATCGAGGCACCATTCGAGGAAGGGATGATAGACGGCATTGGAAATCACGGCAAGCGGCAGCCCCGCCGCCGTCAGATCGCGAATCGCCTCGACGATGCCGGGGCGCGGGGAGGCGTCGGCGCGTACCGACGTCATCAGTTCGTCAATCGCGCCCGCGACGGTTGCATCCGGCAGCACAAGCCCAATCTCCCGGAAGGCGTGCTGGACGCCGACGAGGGCGTCCGACTCCTGCCCGTGCTCCTGGATGGCGCGGCGCAAAGCGCGGTACGGCTCGGTCGCCGCCGCCATTTGCGCGCCATCGTGCGGAATGACGCCCCGTTCCGCGAGGGTGTGCAGCACCATTCCGGGCAACTGCCGCACTTCGAGCGCGAACCAGGCGGGCGCGATGGCGATAGTGTCGTGGAAATCGAAGGTGACGGCGCGTGGACGGGCCATTACCCCAGGAGTCCCGGGATGCCGAGGCCACCGGTCAGTCCGCCGAGTTTGCCCTGCGCCGTCTCGTCCGCCTTGCCCATCGCATCGTTGACGGCGGCGACGATCATGTCTTCGAGCAGTTCGATGTCGTCCGGGTCAATGGCGTCCGGCTTGATCGTGATGCCGCGCATCTGCTTCAGCGCGGTAACCTGCACCGTGATGAGACCGCCGCCCGCCTGCCCCTCGACCATCGTTTCGCCGAGTTCGTGCTGAATCTTCTGCATCTGCCGCTGCATATCCTGGAGCATCTTCATGTTCGGTTGCATCGTGCCGCTCGCTTTCTGCGCATCTCTCTCGTGTGCGAATGCCGACGCACGCAGTATACACGCCAATCGCTACCGAGTCGGCGCGGTCGGCCACCGTGCGCCGCTCACATCCACCCATTTATGCTGCTGCTGCGAGCGCGGCACGGCGTCGAGCGCTTCCTGCACGCGCAGCCCGTCGGCGAAGGAGGGCGACGGATTGGTGCCGGTCTCGATGCCGTACGCCCATGTCCGCGCGAGGCGAATGAACGGCGGGATGAGCGGATGCGCCGCCGCTTCCGCATCCACCTCGGCGATGCCGCTGCCGAACAGTCGCGCCGGGATGGCGATTGGTTCCGGGGCCGGGTCGCCATTCCGCGCGCCCCAGAGCGTGCCGTCGAGCGTGATTGTCAGCATACCCTCGGAACCAAAGGCGCGAATCTCCTCGCCCGGCCCGTGCGACGCGGCGGCAGAGCAGACGATATTGCCGATCGCGCCCGACGCGAAGCGCAGCAGCATCGCGAAGGTGTCCTCCGCGTCGGCGTGGAGGAGGTTGCCGTCGCCCACACGCACGGTCGGCGCACTGACGGAGGATGCGCCCGCGACCTCGCTCAGGTCGCCGAACCACCAGCGCATCGCGTCAACAAAGTGCGCGCCGAGCGCGCCGAGCATCCCGCCGCCCGCATCCGTGTCCACAAGCCACTGCCACGCCTTGCCGCGCGCATCGGCCATGAGCGGCCGCAGAAAGGAGAGATTCGCGAGCGATACCGCGCCGATATAGCCCTCGTCGAGCAGTTCCTTCATCCGCGCCCGTGCGGGGACGAAGCGGAACTCGTGCGAAAGCATCGCGGTGACGTTGCCCATCTCCGCCATCCGCAGCATCTCGCGTGCCTCGTTGGCGTTGCGCGCCATCGGCTTCTCGCAGAGCACATGCTTCCCGGCGGTGATCGCGGCAATCGCGGCGGGGTGGTGGAGCGCCGGGGGCATGGCAATTGTCACGGCGTCTACGTCATTGCACGCGATCAGATCGCGGTAGTCGGTGAAGGTGTTGCGGATGTCGTAGGCGTCAGCAATCGCCTCGACCTTCGCGCCGTTGCGCCCACAGATCGCCGCGATCTCGAACTCCGGCAGCGCGGCGAACGACGGCAAATGAACCTGCGCGCCAAACCCTGTGCCAATGACGCCGACCCGAATACGCGATGCCCCCAATGTCCGATCCTTTCTGCCGCCATTCGAGCGGTTTGTCAGTATAACGCAAGGGGGGGGGACCTAACCCACGATTGACACCGTATGGTTGCGGCGGGATGATAATCGCAAGGGTGCGACGCTTCAGCGATGGGGCGTCGTTCGTTATGTCTCAGACCATCGGAAACGGAGCCACAGCCATGGATACGCCCACGCCGACGCGCACTGGAGCGGCGCTCGTTGGCTTTCTCGTCGGCATTGTGTTCGTGCTCGGCGGATTCGTGCTCGGCATCGTCGCGGATCGCGAGCTCTTCGGTCGCTCATCGGGGGGCGGTGTCATCACGTCCGCCGCCGTTGTCATCCCGACTGTGCCGCCCGCGCCGACTGATACCGTCCCGCCGGGCAGCGCGACCTCGACGCCGCGCCCGGCGGCGACGCCCGTGCCGACGGTCACGCCGCGCCCCTCCGACCCGGCGATTAGCCTCGATCCGGCGAAGAATACGACGCCCGATCAACTGCGCTCTCAGTTCGAGAATTTCTGGAAGGCGTTCGACCTCTTGGAAAAGGGCTTTTATTACCGCCCGCTCGACGAACAATCCCTCGTCTATGGCGCCCTGAAGGGGATGTTCAGCGCGGCCGGCGACGACTACACCGTCTTCCTCCCACCGCAAGCGGCGAAAGACCGCAAGGAGTCGGACAATGGCCGATTCGTCGGTATCGGCGTCTATGTGGACACAACAAAGGAGGATTTGACGATTACCGGGCCGATCCCCGGCGGCCCTGCCGAGGCGGCGGGCATCAAGGCGGGCGATGTCGTCGTTGCGATTGACGGCAAGGACCTCTCGTCTGTGCCGAAGGAGGACCGGGCGATCGGGATTCGCGGCGCGGAAGGTACGCCGGTGCGGCTGACCATCCGGCGCGCCGGGACGCCCGGCACGATGGATATCACGGTCGTGCGCAAGAAGATCGTCGTGCCCGCCGTGACGCTCGATGTGCTCCCGAACGACATCGGCAAAATCACGATCACCTCGTTCAACGACTACACGAACCAGGAGTTGGACGATGTGCTGAAGCAGGTGCGCGACAAACACCTGAAGGGGATCGTGCTCGACCTGCGCAA
>JALYXG010000750.1 GCA_030947205.1 Chloroflexota bacterium | reverse complement strand
TCAGCAGCCAGAGCAGCATCGGCACTCTGACGGTCTCGTACGTCGGCGCTTCGCAGGCGGTCGCCAACGCCACCTTCCCGCAGCTGCCTTCGTTCTTCGCCAGCGACTACCTCCTCCTGACGGCGCGTAACTTCCGCCCGAACGAGACAGTCACCTTCTGGCAGACCTTCCCCGACCAGACGGCGCACTTCCTCGCCACCGTCAAGGCGAACGAGGCGGGCGTGTCGGTGGTTGTGATCCAGCTCTTCCCCGGCCCGATCAACTTCCAGCGGGGCCGCGCGGTGCTGGGCGATGCGGCCTTGTACCAGATCGCCTACCCGGCGGGGGTGGATGTGCGGATTCCGGTCGGGCGACAGTACTTCTCGGCGCGGGGCGACACGACACAGCGGACGGCCTCGACCCCGTTCGACCTGCTCCCCAGCCAGGTTGATCCGTAACCGAGATTCCTCGGAATCTGCTGGCCCCGGTGACTACGGTCACCGGGGCCTTTCTTTTGGTATGCTGTTTGTAACTTAACCCCCCGGCCCCCTTGCCGCGAGGAAGGGGGAGTGAGCCTGTGAGAGATCGGGGCGTTGTACAGAAGGCTCGAATATTCAAGATGAGTCACCCCTCCCTCGCGGGGAGGGGCCGGGGGAGAGGTAATTCCGTGCCAGGTGCGACGATTCTTTCGGTACAGGGTCTCACGAAGCATTATGGCGTCGCGGAGGTTTTTCGCGATGTTGCATTCCAAATCTTCGAGCGCGAGCATGTCGCACTTGTCGGTGTCAATGGGGCGGGGAAGTCCACGGTGCTGCGGATCATCGCGGGCGTCGAGCATGCCGAGGCGGGCACAGTCGCACTGACGCGCGGGATGCGTGTGACGTATCTGCCGCAGGAAGCGCGGCTCGACGCGCCGCATGGAATCATGGCGGAGACAATGACCGCCTTCGCCCCGCTTCTCGCCCTACGCGCGCGGATGACCGAGCTGGAGCATGCGATGGGCGACGCGCAGGGCGAACCGCTCGAACGGTTGATGAACGAATACGCGGACGCGACGCACCACTTCGAGGTGGACGGCGGCTACACGATGGAGCCGCGCGCCGCGCAGGTGCTCGGTGGGCTTGGTTTTTCGATAGAGATGTTCGACACGCCCGTCCGCCAGCTTTCGGGCGGTCAGAAGACGCGCGTCGCGCTGGCGAAGGCGCTGCTCGGTGAGCCGGATTTGCTGCTGCTCGATGAGCCAACGAATCACCTGGATCTTGCTGCCCTCGAATGGCTCGAGGTCTTTTTGCGGCAGTGGCGGCACGCGGTGCTGGTCGTATCGCACGACCGCACGTTCCTCAATAAAACGACGGATCGGACGCTCGATCTGTCGTTCGGCACACTGGAAGATTATCCCGGTGGCTATCACACCTACGTCAAACTGCGTGCCGAGCGGATGGAGCGGCGGCGTAAGGAGTACGACGAGCAGCAGGCGTTTATCGCACGGACGGAGGATTTCATCCGGCGCTACGGCGCGGGGCAGCGGAGCAAGGAAGCGAAGGGACGCGAGAAGCGGTTGGCGCGTGTGGAACGGTTGCACCGGCCACAGGAGCAGGAACGGCTCGCGCTCGCGATGAACCCTGCCTTGAAGAGTGGTCGCCTCGTCCTTCAGATTGATCCGATGGCGGTTGGCTACGAGGACGCGCGCGGCCATCGGAAGACGCTGCTCGATCTGCCCGAACTGCTGATCGAACGCGGCGAGCGGGTGGCGATGCTCGGCCCCAACGGGAGCGGCAAGTCTACGTTCCTGAAAACGCTGGTCGGTGATATTCCCCCGCTCAAAGGACGATTCCAGTTCGGTACGAATGTCCTGGTCGGTTACTACGCCCAATCGCACGAGCGGCTGGATACGGAGATGACCGTGCTCGCCACCGTCCTCGCGGCGCGACCGATGACCGAGGAGGCGGCGCGCACCTTGCTTGGTCGCTTCCTGTTCGAGGAGGACGATGTTTTCAAGCAGGTCAGTGTTTTGTCCGGCGGGGAACGGTCACGGCTCGCGCTTGCCGTGTTGACCTTACAGCGCGCGAACTTCCTGATCCTCGATGAGCCGACCAACCACCTCGACATCATCGCCCGCGAGGCGCTGGAGGATGTGCTCGACGAGTACGACGGCACGATCCTCTTCGTATCGCACGACCGCGCCTTCGTGGACGCGCTGGCGACGCAGGTCTGGATGATCGGGATCGAAGACGGCGCGGAGGATACACCCGCCCGGCTGCAACCGTACCTCGGCAACTACTCCGATATGCGCCGGACGCAGGAGCGGCAGCGCGCCACCGCCGAAGATCGCGCGCCGACGAAGAACGGGTCGGCTCCGAAGAACGGGACGGCGCCGAAAGCGACGCAACCGACACAGCCGGTAGTCGTTGCGCCGCCCGCGCTACCGACCGCCCCACGCCCGGTGGACGAGCGAACGCTACGGACGCGCCGCAAACTGCTGGTGCAAGTCGAGGCGCGCGTTGGTGCCTTGGAGCAGGAACTGATTCGCCTGACGGATGCAATGAACGGCGCGGGCGGAGATGCGGCGCGCGTCACCGAACTCGCCGTCGCCTATCAGAAGGCGCAGGATGAACTAGACGGCGTCTATGCCCGCTGGGAATCGCTCGCCGCCGAACTCGATGTACTGACTGCGGTGGGGACCTAACCCCCACCCCTTCCGTCCCTTGGCGTGGGAAGGGGTGACTCGTCGCAGCATCCGGGTGTTCCCATAACACCCCGGTCTTTCGGAGGTCTACTCCCCTTCCTCGCGGGAAGGGGCAGGGGGTTAGGTTCACTCATGCCTTACATCATCGGTCTGACAGGGAATATCGCGTGTGGGAAGAGCACGGTGCGCGGCATGATCGGGGAGCATGGTGCGGCGACGCTCGATGCGGACGCACTTGTACATGATTTGTATATGCCGGGTGACCCCGTCTATCGCGCGGTCATCGAGGCGTTTGGTGCGGACATCCTCGGCATGGACGCGGAGATTGACCGGCGCGCGCTCGGTCGCAAGGTGTTCGGCGATCCCGTTGCGCTGGCCCGACTGGAAGGGCTGACGCACCCAGCGGTGATCGAGCGGACATGGGCATGGGTGGCGCGGCAAACGACGCCGGGTGTCGTCGTGGATGCCGTGAAGTTGATCGAGGCGGGCATCGCCGACGGGTGCGACGCGGTCTGGGTCGTCACCTGCCCGCTGGAGGAAGAACGGCGGCGGCTGATGACCCGGCCCGGCATGACCGCAGCGGAGGCGGATCGCCGCCTCGCCGCGCAAGTGCCCGAAGCGGCCAAAATCGCCCGTGCCGATGTGGTAATTGATAACGGCGGCACGATGGAGGCGACGCGCGCGCAGATTGATCGCGCGTGGGCGGCAATCCTGCAATGAGTTGGTAGCGTAGGCTTTCCAGCCTGCGTCTTGATTCGGTAGCGCAGGCTTTCTAGCCTGTGAGAGCGAGACCGGGGACGCAGGCTGGAAAGCCTGCGCTACCGGATACTTGCGAGGAAATCCAGCACTTCCGCGTTGAACCGTTCCGGCGCTTCCATGTTCGCCATGTGCCCGACGCCGGGCAGGATGATCTTCCGCGCAGTCGGAGCCGGGATCTGCTCCGCGATTCGATCAGCGATGGCATGGAAGTCGGGTAGATCGCGCTCGCCGAGCATGACGAGGGTTGGGGTGGCAATCTCGCCCAACCGCTCTGCCGCAGGCGGCTCGTGCCCGCGTTGCGGATCGCGGGTTCCCCAATGCCAGCCGGAATAGTCCGCGATCATCTGCCGGAGCCGCGTGGCGACGGCCGGGTGTTCGTTTGCGGAGGCGAACAGCGGGTGCGCGAGCCAGCCTTCGTTCGCCGCTGGCGCGCCACCGGCGCGGGCTGTTTGGCGCAGCGCTTTCCACCGCGCGTTCCAGTTTTCCGACCACGCATGGCCACCGAGCGCCGTATCCACGACGATCAGCGCGCGGGCCATCGCGGGGTAGGTGAGGGCGAAATTAATCGCGACGCTCCCGCCGGCCGACAAGCCGAGAATCATGGCGCGCGCGATCTCCAGATGATCGAGGAGCGCGGCGAGGTCGTCCTCATGGGCGTACATGGTGTCGCCGACGGGATCGGACTTGCCGAAGCCACGCAGGTCATATCGGACGACGCGGTGGTGTGCCGCGAAGGGTGCGAATTGATCGTCCCACATGCGGCAATCGAGTCCGTGACCGTGGATGAGCACAAGCGGTGGCCCGGAGCCAGCGATTTCGTAGTAGAGCCGCGTGCCATTGACTGCCGCGAAGCCGTCCATCATCTCCTCCAATGGCCGATTTACGCCGTGAACGCGTCCCAGACGGCGCGGGAGATGTCCGCGAGGACGCGCGCGCCCCCAATCGGGTCAGCCATATTACGCGACATGACGGCGATGGCGTATGGCCCGCCCGATTCCTCCGGTGCGTAGACGATACCGACATCGTTGCGGACGCCATGCAGGCTGCCCGTCTTGTGGGCCGTCTCGATTTCCGCTGGGAGGAGAAGCGGCAGGATCGTGTTGAACTTCTGCCGCTTGAGGATGTCTATCATCGCGTCGCACGCCCCGCGCGATGGGTCATTGCCCGCGTAGATGCGTGCAAGGAGCGCCACCATGTCCTGCGGTGTGCTGACGTCGTTGTCGTCGCCAACGCCGAGCGCCCAGCCGTCGGCGTTTCGCGCGCCGGTGCGGAGTAGTTCGCGGTTCATATCGTAGCCATGCGCCGCGTTGCGTTCGTCCATGCCGACCATGTCGTAAAGAAGCGCGCGGATCGTCCGGGGCGTACGGGTGTCGGTCATGCCGACCTCGGCTGCCACCTGCTGGATGTACGCGCCGCCGAGCATCTGATACAGCATGTCGGTCGCCTGATTATCCGAGACGGTAATCATCAGCGTCGCGAGATCGTGGACCGTCGGTTGAAGGCCGAGATCGAGGTCCTGCAAGACGCCCGATCCCGCCGTGCGGTGGGATGCTTCCAGTGCGACGCGCTGCTGGAGATTGATCTCGCCCGCCGCCGCTTTCCGATACAAGGCGAAGAGAATTGGCACCTTGACGGTGCTGGCGGTCGGGAACCGCCGCTCCGCGTTGACCGCGATCTCCCGCCCGGAGCCGAAATGCCGCGCATAAACGCCGACCTCGACCCCATCGCCCGTCACCACTGAGACCAATGTCCGAATTTGCTCTTCCACATTCGTCAGATGCGTCACATTCGCTCCTTTCAGTCACGAGCACGCAGCACGCAGCATGGTACCGTACTATGCATCTTCTCTGGCTATCTTCGCGCTGCCCACGGTCCGCTGCCTGCTGCCCGCTCCCCTACGCCCACGCGATGCCGAGGTTGATGCGCTCACGCTCGCGGAGGATGCGCTCGCGGTCCATGTAGCGCCAGATCGTCTGCACAAAGGCGGCGTGGCTCCA
>JALYXG010000749.1 GCA_030947205.1 Chloroflexota bacterium | reverse complement strand
CGCACGCCGCTTGACTGTGCAATGGAGCGCGGACAGTCGGCTTCTCTACATCGGCAATATTTCCAACGACACCGCAGACGCCTACCAACTCCGCGTCATGAACGCGCGCACCCACGTCGTGACCGCCGCACAGACCTATCTGGCGGACAGCGACTTCAGGCACTACCTTCGCTCAACCTGGTTCGCCCTGTCGCAGTAGCGAGTAGCAAGTAATGAGAGACCAAATTCACTCGTTACTCGCTACTTCTTGATCTGCCAGTACGCGATGTTCCAGACCGACCAATCCCACGGCGTTGGGTTGGTGTTGATGAGGTCGGTACGGTGGCCATTGACGGAGGCGCGATCCACGATCGGGATTTCGACGTGATTATTGATGAGGTAGTCGTTGCATTGGATCTGCAACTGGGCGCGCTTCTCTGGATCGAGTTCCTTTTTTAACTGCTCCACGAGCGCGTCATACTTCGGGTCGCTGAAGCGGTCGTAGTTGTCGCCGGACCAGTTGTTCGCCTTCTGTGCGATGGCGGCGGTCGTGAATCCCTCGAAGAAGACCTGTGCATCCGGCAGGAGCGGGCCGAGCGTCCACATCTGGAGGTCACGCTCGAAGCGCGCACCGGCGTCCGCATTAGTCGGTGCGCCGAAGAAAACGCCCGCATCCACATTCTTGATGTCCATGGCGATGCCCGCCTGCTGGAATGCTTGCTTGATTACCTGCTCGGTCTTCTCGCGGATCGGATTGACGGTGGAGGTAAAGACGATCTTCATCGGCACGCCATTTTTGGCCCGAATGCCGTCACTCCCCTTCTTCCAGCCCGCGTCGTCGAGCAGTTGGTTCGCCTTCGCCACATCGAAGCCGCAGGTCGTGTTCTTTGAGTTCGTCTGCGGCGGCACACTGGGGATGATATTGCAGGTCGGCTTGCCCGCTGCGCCGTAGAGGTTCGTCGTGATGCTGTCGCGGTCCACGAGGTACGAGAGCGCCTCGCGCACTTTCGGGTCGCTCAGGAAGGGGTGCGGCGCGGTGGCGGACGATTTCTCGCCGCCGACATCCTTGTTCGGGTCGGAGAAGTTGATCTGCATCTTCTCGACGCCGAAGCCGAAGGTGACATCGAGCATTTTGCCGGAGTCCGTCACCTGCTTCAAAACATCGGGCGCGACTTGCAGGTTCCAGGCCCAGTCAATCTGCCCGGTCTGGACGGCCTTCGCCGCCGTCGCCGCGTCGCCGCCGCCCTTCCAATCCACCGCATCGAAGTACGGCGCGTTCGGCTCGCGGTAGTTATCGTTGATCACATACTGGACGCTATCACCGGGGGTAAAGGATTTGACCTTGAACGGCCCGGTGCCGATCGGGTTCGTGTTGATCGGGCAGTTTTTCGGGTCGGTGCAGGCCGCGATTTGCGCCTTCTGCAGGAGCGTGGTGATGCCGGAAAGATACCACGTCGCGGTCGGCTGCTTGAAGTTAATCACGATAGTCGTCGCGTCCGGCGTGTCCACCGTCGCGATGGCGCTGTAATCGGCGACGGTGCTCGTGCTGTTCTCCGGCTTGATCGCGTACTGCCACGTCGCCACGAAATCCGCCGAGGTGACGGGCGAGCCATCCGACCACTTCAAACCGTCGCGCAGTTTCCATGTCACGCGTTTGCCGTCCGCCGCGAGGCCGCCATTGGCTGCGGAGGGGATGTCTGCAGCGAGGATCGGCACGTCGGGCGCCGCCGCACTGCCAGAAATGACAGCCAGCGGCTCCTCGACGACGCGCGCCGCCTCGGAGTTGTTGCCGCCCTGCGAAAGGTGGACGTTGAGCAGCGTCGGCGCTTGCCACGACAGGACTTTGAGCGTCCCGCCGCCGCCCCGCTTCGTCGGCGCGGTGCCGCGCGCAGCGACGACCGGCGCGGTCGCTGCTGCCGCCGTCCGGCTCACCGCCGCACCCGACGCGCTCGGCGAACTCGCCGCTGCCGTACCCGTGACCGTCGTACCGGCGGTTGTCGCTGGCGGGGCGGTCGCGACAGAAGCAGAGGCAGCGCTTGTCGTCGGCGCGGTCGTCGGTGCGGGAGCAGTCGTCCCGGCGGCGACGGTCGCGGCTGCTTTGGTCGGCGCGGGCGTGTCCGTCGCCATCGCCCCTCCCCCGCACGCCGCGAGCAAAAGCGGCAGCGCAAGCAGCGTGACAGCGCCCGTGCGGGACCATCTTCGGCCGTACCAGATACCCCTTCGCATCAAACCACTCCTTCTCATCTCCGCCACGCAACTCGCATCAGCACATCATCAGGCACAATCGTAGTAACAAAATGTACTGTTTTCGCTCGCTTCGCGCAATGTGATGGGGCCGACATCGTATGATCTTCACGTTTCGCTTCCACAGCCAATCAGGCGGACGTATCGTACTAATGAAGGCACCCGTTGTGTTACGATATGCATAGCGTGCAATGACGGACGCCGCAGCGGCCGCTGCCTATCGCACAGTGGCGTGGTTAAGAGGAGAGCGACGGGATGCCAGTGATTCGGTTCAAGCGGGAACATCTTTCCGTTGACGTGCCCGATGGCGCTAACCTCCGGCAGGTGGCGCTCGACAACGGGATCGAGGTCTATCAGGGCGTGGACACGGTCACGAACTGCCGTGGGCGGGGCCTGTGTGGTACCTGCCGGATGGAAGTCTCGCCGGAACGCTCCGCCTCGCCGCGCACCAAGGCGGAATTGAAGCAGATCAAATTCGGCTCGGATCGCCTTTCCTGCCAGACGCAGATCCACGGCGACTGCACCGTGACGACGAAGCTTCAGCCGCCGCAGCACGACCGCGTCATCCGACGCACGCGCGTCGTCACGCATAGCTAGCGCACCGATAATGTCCTCGCCTATCCACCGCGCGCTCCATACGCCGCTTCAGATCGCACGGGAAGCATTCGACCGGCTCCCCGCCGCGACCCGTGTCCATGCCCGCGCGGCCGCTACCGAAGGCATCGCCGCGCTCCGCTCCCTCGCCGATGGCGCGACCGACGCGACCGAACGCGCGATTGATCGGGTCGGGACGTTCGTGAGTCGGCACTAGCCAGTCGGCGGCCGACAGCGAAACGGACGAACGGTGCGGCGCACTCCGGCCTATCCTCTCCGCCAACTTCTCACATCACAAGCGGATTGCGCGTCATCGGGGCTAGTAAAACCGCTCACTGACCACCGCGAGGAATTGACACATGCGGATTCAGTCGCTAGGATACGAGACATAATGTTCATCTGTTGGGGAGCAGATACCCCGCTGGCGGAGACGGACGGTTCCACACAGCACGTCCAATCTCCGCCAAGATCGCGTCTGGTTCGGGAAGACGGGCGCGCGTGCGGGCGTAACGGGGAGGGGATGAGAACGTGAGGGAAGGGAAACTCCCGACGCGCGCGGGACGCGCCCATCAGCGCTATCTGCACGCGGACGTGCCATCCGGCTCCGGCATCGCCGGTCGCGGCCTCCCCTTTCTCGCCCCATACATCAACCGACTCATCCCGCCAATCTTCCTTGTCACCGTCACGGCGGTCGTGCTGCTCGGCGGCGGCTTCTGGTCAGCCCCGCCCCGCCTCGATCCCGTCACCGGCCTCCCGGCTCAGACAGGCGTCGCCCAGAGTACGCGCATCCTGCCGGACGGCACGGTCAGTTCCGACGCCACTGTTATCACGGGGAGCGATGGGACGGTGGATGTCACCGTCGCGGTACCGGGCGGCAGCACAACGACCGCATTGCGTGGCATCGCCAACGATTCGACCTTCACAGGTTATCTTTCGCGCCCCGGCACAATCATTACGACGGTCCCGCAGCGCGTCAGTATTGTCCCCGCACGGCGCGGCGACTCGCTGGAAACGATCGCCGACCGGATGAACTCGACCGCCGCCGCCCTGATGTGGTCGAATGGCATCACCGATCCGACGCGCGTCCTCCCGGCTGGGCAGACGATTCGCGTCCCGCCCTCCGGTACGATGCTCCACCGGGTCAAGGAGACGGACACGCTGGAAAGCATCGCCCGCGCCTATCAGATCAAGGTGCAGGATGTCACCGCGTATCCCGGCAACAATGTCCTCGAAACGTCCGACCTCGTGCCGGGTAGTTTCCTGATTATCCCGACGACGAATCTGCCGACGCGCGACCACATCGTCTTTTATCAGGTGCAGGATGGCGACTCGCTCGCTCGCATCTCGGCGATCTACGCGCTTCGCAACCCGCTCACCTTGCAATGGGCGAACAATCTTTCCGGCAACCTGATCCACCCCAGTCAGATCATCGCCGTCCCGCCGACGGACGGCATTATCCATGTCGTCGAGCCGGAGGATACGCAGCGGAATATTGACGACGCGGTGACGCAGATCGCCAAGAACTTCGCCTGCGCTGCCATCCCCTGCAAGGACCCGCCGAGCGACCTGCGCGTCAATGACATCGCCAGCCGGGTCTTTGCCTTCGGCGGCAACCATCTGACGCACGGCGGCAAACTCGTGCCCGGTCAGGAGATCGTCATCCCCGGCGGCATCCCGTATGTCGAGCCGCCGCCGGTGATCATCCCGCAGAATGTCGCGCTCGATAACCCTACCTCCCGCGCTGATGACACCCCATTCACGACCACGACAACGCGAACCACGACATCATCTTCCGCACCGAGCATCGGCGGGAGCGGCGGGATCGTGCGCGTGGCGCAGCGGTACCTTGGCGCGTATCGCCAGCCGAGCGGCTTGCCGTGGGCGTTCTGGTGCGAGAAGTTCATCGGTGACGTCGCGGATGGGGCGGGCGTGCCGCATGTCCGGTATCCGACCGCGCTGGCGGATGCGTATTCGGGGCCACTCTATCGCGGGCGCGCCCCGGCGGGCAGCCTCGTCTTCTTCGACGCGTCGTGGAACTACGCGGGGCACGTCGGCATCGCGATGGGCGACGGCACGATGATCTCCGCGCTCGCCAGCGGTGTCGTGCGCACCACGTATGAGGGATCGGGCGGTTACCTGGGATGGCGACCGTATCCGTAAGGTTCGGTAGCGTAGGCTTCAGCCTGCGCCCTGTACGAGAACCCGCAGGCTAAAGCCTACGCTACCAGGTTGAGGAAGGACATAGAGCACCGTGGAACGACGAACGCCGAATGCATCGAAGCCGCAAAGCCGTTACCTCCGCGCCGACAGCGCGCCGGGTGCGATGTCGGGGGGTGCGTTTGCTGGCGGGATCGTTTTCGTGCGACTGCTTCCCGCGCTCGTCGTCTTCAGCATCGTCGGCGTTGTCTTGATCGGGCGCGGTTTCTGGGGTGCGGACCAGCACGTCGTCGTGCCGGGCGGCGCGACGGAGACGATTGACATCACGGCGACCGGTCAGCCGTCGGACGGCGTGACAGTCAATGTCCCCGGCGGGCAGACGGTCATCAACACCCCCGCCAATCCGGCCGACCTGA
>JALYXG010000737.1 GCA_030947205.1 Chloroflexota bacterium | reverse complement strand
TCAGAGTACCGACCGGCTTTTAGATGCATCCCACAAAATCGGTTTGCTTGCGCCTATTTCACCATATATGGTAAACACATCGAGTTCAATTCCAGAACCAAATCAAATCAGCGAACGTCTTATCATTTACCCGCTCACGGTGGGCGGGAGTTGGGGCACACAGGAGGGATATGTGAACAGTTTGCGGATGCAGAGCGTGCCGGATGCTACCGAGATGGGCCGCGTCGCGCTCAGTCGTCGCCGGTTCCTGGCGCTCGCAGGCGGCATCGCGGGTAGTGCGATCCTCGCGGCGTGCGGCGGCAGCACGGCGACCGACACGCCGAAACCCACCGCGCCACCCACGAGCGCGCCAACGACCGCCGCACCAGCGACGAGCGCACCGACGACCGCCGCCGCATCGTCCGCCGCGACGACGAGGAGCGCGACCACCGCTTCCGGGAGTGCCACGACCGCAGGGACGACCGCCGCCGGTTCCGCAGCGAGCGGCACGCGACCCGCCGCTTCGACCACGAGCGGCGCCACGACGACCGGAACGACCGCCGCGAGTGGGACAAGCGCCAGCGGGACGCGCCCGGTCGGCTCTGCCGTGACGACCGGTTCGGTGACATCCGGCACGACGACGGCATCCGGCTCCGCCACGACGGGGACAGCCGGCCAAACGCTGGTGATCGAGGCATCGGAATACTCATTCAAGACATTGGGCAGCATTCCGGCCGGCGTGACGACCGTTCAGATGAAGAATCTGGGCAAAGAAAACCACGAGGCGCAAATCGTCCGCCTCAACGACGGCGTGACGGTCGAGCAGTTCCTCGCGGCGATCCAGGCAGCGGGGAACGGCGAGCCGCCGCCGATCTTCACCTACGAAGGTGGCCCTGGGGAGATCATGCCGAACAAAACGTCCGAGGTGGTGCTGAATCTCCAGCAGGGCCAGTACATGCTCCTCTGCTTCGTGAGCGCGCCAGACGGCCAACCGCACGCCGCGAAGGGGATGGTCCTGCCGATCAAGGTCAATGCGGCGACCGGCGCGGCAACCACGCTCCCCACCGGGAAGGGGACGCTCGCCCTCGGCGCCGCCAACGGTTTCGATCTCCCCGCGACGCTTCCTGCAGGCAAGAGTCAGTACCGGGTGATGAATCAGGGGTCCGGGCCGCGCGCGTTCTTCATCGGCAACATCCCAGCGGACAAGACGATTGACGACGTGAACGCCGAGCTGGCGAAGCCGGATGCCCCGCCGCCGCCGTGGTTCCAGCAAAGCGGCGGCATGGACGCCCTGAAGCCGAACGGATCGGGCGTCGTGACGCTCGACCTGGCGCCCGGCAAGTACGTCGCGGTGGATGTCGCATTCGGCCCCGACAAGCCGTTCGCCAAGATTTTCACCGTTAGTTAAGCTCAGACTCGCACAGCGATAAACAGATGGGGCGGCTAACAGGCCGCCCTTTTGTTGTCCGTGCGACGCGTATCATCCTGATGTAGAGACCTGACAGTCGCCCCAACATATCGTGTGAAATAGCGCGCATGCGTCCGAATGCCTTGCCCATCCGTACTCATCGGGTACAATGCTGCGGTTTCGTCACCATCCATCGAAGGGACACCCTGTGTTCATCCCCGCCCGTCCGCATCGCGCGCTGATCGTGTTGGCGAAAGCGCCCGCCGCCGGGATGACGAAGACACGTCTGTGCCCGCACCTCACGCCGGAGGAAGCGGCTGAGTTCGCGGCGGCGTCGCTCGTGGATACGCTGGCGGTGGCGCGGAGCGTTAGCGGCTGCACGCTCCGGCTCGCGCACCCGCCGGGCGCGGAGGAGGCGCTCGCTGCGCTGCTCGGCAACGATCTGCCGCCCGCGTTCGCCGTGCCGCCTGGCGATGTTGGCGTGGCGATGTGCTACGCGATCGAGTGCGCGCTGGACCACCGCGCCACGCAGGTTGCGCTGATCGGCAGCGACCTCCCTTCCCTGCCGCCCGCGCACATCGCGCAGGCCTTCGCGCGGCTCGACGACGGGGCGGATGTCGTGCTCGGCCCGGCGGAGGATGGCGGCTACTACCTGATCGCCGCGACCGCCCCGCACCCCGCGCTCTTTGCCGGCATCGCATGGAGCACGGGTGCCGTGTACGCGCAGACGGTAGCGAAGGTCGAGGCGTCTGGCCTCGCGCTCGCGACCATCCCGCCATGGTACGATATTGATGACATGATGGACCTCCGCCGGTGCATGGACGACCTCACCGCGCACCCGGACCATCCGGCCACCGCGACACGAGCCTTCCTCACAACGATGGCAAACCGGCTAAACACATGAACCGCAAAGGACGCAGAGGTCTTCATGGTGTCGGAGACAATAGGGATTGCACTCGTCGGCGCGGGGTGGGCGGGGAACCGGCACGCGATGGGGTATCGCGCGCTGGCGGATCGCGGGCGGATCGTCGCGGTGGTGGATACGCGCCTCGCCGTGGCGCAGGAGCGCGCGCGGGAGTGGGGCGCACCATTTGCCACCGACGACCTCGCCACCGCGCTCGCTCGACCGGACGTGCAAGCGGTGGACATCTGCCTGCCGCACATGCTCCACGCACACGCCGCCGAGGCGGCGCTGGCGGCGGGGAAGCATGTGCTGATCGAGAAGCCCTTCGCTACTGGTCTGGACGAAGCGGACACGATGATCGCGGCGGCGGCGCGCGCCCGGCACATCCTGATGGTCGCCGAGAATGTCCGCTACGATGCAGTCTATTTGCGGATGACCGAGCTGATCTTTTCCGGCGTTACCGGCGCGCCCTTCCTGTGCCGCATCTGCCGCGACCATCACCTGCACGATTCGTTGCGCGCGCGGTCGTGGTTCCTCACCGACCCGACCGGCGGCATCATGTGGAGCGGCGGTATCCACGACATCGAGACAGTGCGGATGCTAATGGGCGACACACCATTCCAGGAAGTCTACGCCACCGCCGCCCGCAAGACGCTCGTCGAGATGACGACCGACGACACGAGTGTCGGCCTTTTCCGCATGGCGGGGGGTGGCGTCGCGGTCCTTTCCGAGAGCTTCTCCACCCACGCACCGCAAGGCGAGCGCATCCGCGTCGAGGTCTTCGGCCCGGATGGCTCCCTGATGACCGATGGCGAAGGCACGCTGACGATTGTCACGCCGGACGGCACGCGTACGGAGCAAGTACCACAGGAAGACACTTTCACGGCGGAGATTCGCCACTTCCTCGACTGCATCCGCGCCGGGGACGAACCGGCCACTGCCGCATGGGCGATGCGCCCCGGCCTCGCCGCGATCCTCGCCGCTCAGGCTAGCATGGCTATCGGCGCACCCGTTGCCCCCGAACCGTCCCGCTTTTAGCACCCGCACGCGCCAACACAAAGCCGTTGCGTTTATTGCGTTTGCGCGCTACGATGCAATGGTCGTAGGAGAAATTCGTACAATGGCAACATCCACACTCACACCGAAAACTGTCACACCGGAGGAGCGTGAACGCTACGCGCGGATCATCGCGCTGCTCGCCGAACCGGGTGCCAAACTGACCAATGCCGAGGGCGAATCGGTCGAGATACCGGAACACATCCGCCCGATGATCCGGCACCTGGCGCAGTTCGCGGCGGCGAACAAAGCCATTTTCCTCAGCGCGGTGGACAAAGCGTTGACGACGCAGCAGGCGGCGGACATCCTCAATGTC
>JALYXG010000697.1 GCA_030947205.1 Chloroflexota bacterium | reverse complement strand
TGCAAGGCGGCAAATCTGGATTTGATCCTGCAAGTAGCGTAGTGCGAACCCGCGCGGGAACCACGAACTGTCGCTGCCGAACAAAATGCGCTCTGGCCCAACGGTTTCGTAGAACTTGTGAAAAAGGTCGGCCAGCGTTAGCGGATAGGCCATCCAGCGCACCCACTGGTTCGATCCCGATGTGTCTACATGGACATTCGGGCACGCCCAGCAAAGGAACAACAAGTCGGTCACGTATTGAATGCCAAAGTGCGGTACGACGAAGTTGACATCGGGGAAGTCTTTCGCGGGTTGTTCGAGGTGGACGGGGCTGATCTTCTCATTCCACGCGATGCCGCCCGCGCCGCCCTGCATGCCGAAGTGGAAAAGGATCGGCACCTCGTGCTTCGCGGCAACTTCCCAGATCGGGTAGTACCGCTCGTCGTCAATCCGCCAGTCGAGCGTCGGCGCGAGCATCTTGTAGCCGCGCATGCCGAGTTCGGTGATCGCGCGCTCGAACTCTTCCGCCGCTCCCGGCTGGCACGGGTCGTGGTGCGCGAGGCCGACGAAGTGATCCGGGTGGCGGCGACAGATCGCGTCGAGGCCGTCGTTGTCCGGCCCGGTGACGAAGACGACCTTGTCGAGGCCATGCGCGACCGCCTCGTCGTTCCACATATCGGCGTACTCTTCCCACGTCCGTTTCGTCTGCTCCGGCTCCGGGAAGTCCCACGCGTACCGCCACTGCGCCCGCTCCGCCTCGACCGCCGCCCGCCGCTTCGCCATCCCAACCGCCGGGATTTGCCGCCGCGTCTCCGGCTGGCGGCGCATCGTCGCCGGGAAGATCGGGAAGTGAACGTGCCAGTCAATGACGTGCAAATCCTGGAACATCAGCCCCTCCACTTCGCATCAAGACGAAACCGCCACTACAAAGAACACGAAAGGTTCCCTATCCTTTCCCGCTTTGTGTCCCTTGTGTTTTGGTGGTTTTACCCCGTGTTTCTCTGACTCGCGCGTTTCAGCCCGATGTGGCGGTGTTTCGGTTGTAGGGGATAATCTTGTCCCACTCATCGGCGGCGGAACGGGCGACGACGGCGACGATCGGCTCGGTGTCGCTCATGTTGAAGACTTCGTGCGGGACGCCCGGCTCGATGAAGATGAAATCGCCCGCCTTGTTCTCAACGACTTTCTTGCATCCCTCGCCGTACTCGTGGCGGACATTGCCATGCAGGATGTAGAGCATCACCTCAAAGCCGTCATGGATGTGCGCGTAGGCGACGCCGCCGGGCGGCACGGTGGCGACATTCATCGAGAGGTTCTTGGCGTTCGTGTTCTTGCCGGACAGGCCGAGCGCGTAATTGATGTTGTTCCAGTTGCGGACATTCTCGCTGCTCCGAATGCAGGAAATTCCGTCATGATCCTCCACTGTCGGTGTCGAACCATTCTCGTGTTCTGCCATCGCTTTCCCCTCCCGCGAATTGCCATTCGTTTGTTTGTGTTGCACACATCGTAGTCAGGTTATGGGTGAGTCGCAAGGCTGGGGAGGAACGACCGCTCATCCCGCCGCGCGCACGTCTTCCGTTAGCATCCACCACTGGTGGCCGTTGGCGCAGCGGAGGCGGGTGGCGAAGCGGCTGTTATCGGATTGGCGTTGGAGCGCCTTCGATTCCCCGATGATACGTGCGGGATCAACATCGCCCATCCGGTCTTGTCCTTCGACCTGCATTGCGGCGTCGCATTCCGGGCACTTGCCGAAGGTCTCCTCGGTGAACTCCTGTGCGTCCGTAGCCTTGATCTCGGCCATTGTCTCTCCCTTTCAGAGCCGCGAGCCGACCCCCTCAACGCTCATTGCTCGCTACTTCCAGCGCCCCATCGTATAAGCGGCCGGGAACGAGTTGCTAACACGGTGGAGCATCCCCGCCTGCGCCAGTTGGTCGAGGCGGGCTTCGATGGTCAGCAGGTTACCCTCGCGGTTCATGGACCATGACCAGACCTGCATCGCGCTCGCCGCCTTGAAGGTCTTGACGGTCGCTTTGATCGCTTTGTCGAGTTGCTCGCTATTGCCCGCCACTGCCATCTTTTCCCCGCTCCCCGACGCGCTCCATCGCACTTTCATCGCGCGCAATGATAACAGTAAACCGTCGGCGTCGCATGGCGGTTCAAGTTTCCTTATCCGGGCGGTTGCGTAGGCTCGTTGCGGGTGAAGTCAACCGTGCCCATCGAGGGGCCAGTGTCCGTACCGTTCGCTGGCGTCCCGTCCTGTCTGTTCCAGCAAGGTATTCTGTCCGTCCTGTCCACGCTGTTTGCTCATTGACAGCCCTGTAGGCTGCAAAGGTGGCTGTCAGATTACCACCATCGGCAGCGCCATGTTAGGATGAACGTACGCCCCGCGCCTGCCCGCGCGGTATACTGGCATCAATTGCCCCAATGGACGCGCGGCGGGCAGGCTGCGTCTCCGGCGGGGCGATTGCATTGGCGGTAGAGAATGACGCGCAAGAAGCATCCATCAGCAGGAAAGGCCCAGGTCACTGGCGAGCACGCCTTAGCAGTCGAGAAGATGACGGGCTCGGAACTCAGGAGCGAGAGAGAAGAGTACGCAGGCTATCCCTC
>JALYXG010000685.1 GCA_030947205.1 Chloroflexota bacterium | reverse complement strand
GGAGCCGCGCCGTTGCTAGCGTTCGGTGTTGCTGTTCGGAGAATCGAGTTGTTCGGGGCCGAAGGAGTGGGGGAGCAAGGCGTCGAGCGTCGTGCGGAGGAAGACTTTGCCCTCGGTGTTGGCGATGATGATCGCGGCGTCCTTGCCGAACTCGCGGATCACCTGGCGGCAGGCGCCGCAGGGTGTCGCGGGATCGTTGCCCGCCGTGACGACGGCAACCGCCTGAATACGGCGCGCGTCCGGGTCGGCGGACTGGCCGACGAGGCCGAAGATCGCGTTCCGCTCGGCGCAGGAGGTCAGGCCATATGAGGCGTTCTCGATATTGCAGCCGCCGTGTATCTGCCCGTCCGCCGTCAGGATCGCCGCGCCGACCGCGTAGTGCGAGTACGGGACGTACGCCCGCGTGCGCGCGTCGGTCGCTACGGCCAGTAATTCGCGTTCTTGTTCGGGATGCAAACCTCACCCCCTGCCCCCTCTCCTTTGCTCTGGCAAAGGAGAGGGGGAGAATACGGGATTCGTAGGGGCGGTCACGCCAAAGTACAACCGCCCTTCCCAGTCCTCAATGCACGTGTGCGGCGGCGTGGCGGGCGTGGGACTCCTTGATGATCGTCTCTTGTAGATGCGCGGGGACGGTTTCGTAGCGGTCGAAATGCATGGAGAAGGTGCCGCGCCCTTGCGTCATCGAGCGCAGATCGGTGGCGTAGCGCTGCACTTCGGCGAGCGGCGCGTCCGCCTCGATCGTCGTGAAGCCGTGGTCGGGGTTCATACCGTGGACGCGAGCGCGCTTGCTGTTCAGGTCGCTCATGATGTCGCCGGTGTAGGAGTCCGGGACGGTGATCTCCATGTGATACACCGGCTCCAGCAGTGTTGGGTGGGCTTTTTGCGCCGCCTCCTTGAAACCCTGCGACCCGGCGATCTTGAAGGCCATTTCCGACGAGTCCACCGGATGATACTTGCCGTCCGTCAGCGTCACGCGGACATTTGTGACTGGGAAACCGGCGAGGAAGCCCTCGTGCAGCGCCTCGCGAATGCCTTTCTCGACCGCCGGGATGAAGTTCTTCGGCACATTGCCGCCGACGACCGTGTCCTTGAACTCGAAATCGTTCGCTGTCGTCGGTTCGACGATCAGCACGACCTCCGCAAACTGGCCGTGCCCGCCCGTCTGCTTCTTGTGGCGCGACGTGACCTGCGCGGTGCCCTGAACCGTCTCGTGATAGGGCACGACCGGCATATCGAGGTCCACATTGACGCCGAACTTGCGCGCCATCCGCTCTGTCGCGATCTGGACGTGCGAATCGCCCATCCCGGAGACCAGCGTGTCGCCCGTCACGGGGTCGCGGGCAATGTGGATCGTCGGGTCCTCCTCGATCAGTCGGTGAAGGCTCGTGCCGAGTTTGTCGAGGTCGCCCTTGCTCTTCGGGCGCACCGCGACGGTGTACGACGGCTCCGGGAAATGCACGCCATCGAGGACGACCGGGCGCTCCGGCGCGCAAAGCGTGTCGCCGGTCGCCGCTTCGGCGAGTTTCGTCACCGCGCCGATGTCGCCCGGCCCGACTTCGCCGACCGCCGTCTGCTCCTTGCCGCGCATCATGTAGAGGCTACCGATGTGCTCCGGCTTGTTGCGGTTGGTGTCGAGCAGATTCGTATTCGCGCGGATCGTGCCGCTGTAGACGCGGAAATAGGTCAGTTTGCCGACGTACGGGTCCGCCATCGTCTTGAAGACGAGCGCGACAGTCGGCTCGCCCGCGACCGGCTTAAGTGTGACCGTCTTGCCGTCCGGCGTTTGCGCCGCGACATTCGCGATGTCCGCGCCGGGCAGGACATCGACAATCGTGTCCAGGAGCGCGCTCGTGCCCGCGACCTTGTGGCACGCGCCGATGAGCACGGGCACGATCACGCCCGCCGCGACCGCCTTGCGCAGGGCCACCTTCAGTTCGTCCGCGCCGATCTCCTCGTCACCGAGGAAGCGTTCGATCAGGCCATCGTCCGTCTCAGCGATCTTCTCGACCAGCGCCAGCCGCGCTTCCTCGACAGCGTCCGCCATGTCGCCAGGGATGCTCGTCGCTTCCACGGTGCCATCATTTTTGGCGCTCGCCGTAGAGGCGGTGCGACTGAGGAGGTCCACATAGCCGGAGAACGACGCCTCGCTGCCGATCGGCAGGTGCAGTGGGATGACGGCGCTGCCCCAACTTTCCTGGGCCTGCTGGAGGGTGCGGGCGAAGTTCGCATTTTCGCGGTCGAGTTTGTTCACGAAAACGAGGCGTGGGAGCCGCGCCTCGTCTAGATACCGCCAGGTTTGCTCGCTGCCGACCTCCACGCCGGAGGCGGCGCAAAGCACAATGACCGCAGCATCCGCAGCGCGCATGGCGGACTTGATCTCGCCGACGAAGTCCGCGTAGCCGGGGGCATCGAGAATGTTGATCTTATGGTCGCGCCATTCGAGCGGCAAAACCGCCGTGCTGACCGAGATGTGCCGCTTGATCTCGTCCGGGTCCCAGTCCGAAACGGTGGTGCCGTCCTCGACGCGGCCGAGGCGTGTCGTCGCCTTCGCGGTATACAGCATTGCTTCCGCGAGCGTCGTCTTCCCCGCGCCACCGTGCGACAGCAGGACGACGTTGCGCAGCCGTTCGGGGGGATACTGTTTCATCGCGGATACCTCCACCTGTACCGGGGCGGCATGGCGCCGCCTTACGACCAATCGCACCGACCCCATGGCCGGTGAGCAGTGCAACCGCGCGGGGGCGCGGCGGAATGCCGGCGGGTCCGATCTCATGATGGCGAATAGGAGTCGCATGTGTAATACGACGATCTGCTTGTCGGTCGGGCAACATTGCGGCCCGGCGGGTTCGATACGGTACGAGGAGTATCATCCCGTCGCGGCATGTTGTCAATTTGTGATCGAATGGCGAAAGCCCCCACCCCCGGCCCCTCCGCCCGCCATGCGGGGGAGGGGTGACCCTTCGCGATGTCTCGGCCAATGCTCAAAGCAAAATGGCGCCAACGACGGATCAATCTCCCCTCTCCCGCCGCAGCGGGAGAGGGGGATTCCAACCTTTTCGGGTATGCTTACACCATTGGACATTCGATGAACACAGAAGGGGAAGAAAAATGGCGCAAACCGATCTCGGTCCGATCAAGGAACAACTAAAGGAGACGCTGCGCGA
>JALYXG010000677.1 GCA_030947205.1 Chloroflexota bacterium | reverse complement strand
CTCGGCGCGGACATCATCGTCAACACCGACGGCGATCATCAATATTCAGGCGGTGACATCCCCGCGCTCATCAAACCGATCCTCGATGGCGACTGCGACATGGTCGTTGGCGACCGACAAACGCGGGAAGTCGCGCACTTCAGCCCAATGAAGAAGCGCTTGCAGGCGTTCGGGTCGTGGACGATGCGCCGACTGAGCGGCACGAGTATCCCCGATGCGCCGAGCGGCTTCCGCGCCCTGTCGCGCGAAGCGGCGATGCGGCTCAATGTCGTGACGCGCTACACGTACACGCTGGAAACGATCATCCAGGCGGGAAAGAAGAACCTCAGCGTTCGTAGCGTGCCGATCTCGACCCGCCCAACCCGCCCGTCGCGCTTGTTCCCGAGCGTCTGGTCGTACGTCAAACGCTCCGCCGCGACGATGGTGCGCATCTGGGCAATGTACGAGCCGCTGAAGACTTTTTCGTTCTTCGCGTCGCTCTTTCTCATCATCGGCATGGCGCTCGTCGGTCGGTTCTTTTTCTTCTACATCTTCATCGGCGAAAAAGGCCCGCGGCACATCCAATCATTGATTATCGCCCTGATCTTCGCGATGATCGGCGCGGTGATCTTCGCCGTCGCGCTATTGGCGGACCTGATCGCCAACAATCGCCGCCTGATCGAAGACAATCTCTACCGGACGAAAAAACTCCAGTACATGCTCACCGCACAGGCGGCGCGCAACGGCGAATCGCCACACAGCCTGCTGGCGAACCTCGTCGAACCCGACACCTACATCGGTTCAGAAAGCAACGATCATGGTGATGGCGGGCTTTAGCCTGCTATAGAGAGGCAGGCTAAAGCCCGCCACCACCGAAAAAAAAGGGAGGCCCCGTGCCGCTGCACGACACGCTCTTTGTGAACGGGACCGTTGTGACGATGAACCCGGTGCATCCCGAGGCGGAAGCGGTGCTCGTGCGCGGCGACCGGGTTGTCGCGGTCGGGTTTGCCGACGATATGCGTGCGCTCGCCGCGCCGGGCGCGCGCATCGTGGAACTCGCGGGAAAGACGCTCCTACCCGGCTTCAACGAGGCCCACAACCACATGCTGATGTTCGGGCGGTCGCTCGCGCAGGTAGATTGCCGCGCGCCCGGTTGTGGCACGATCCCCGAATTGCAACGACGGGTCGCCGCGCGTGCCGCCGAAACGCCCGGCGGCGCATGGGTGCTCGGCCGGGGCTACGACGACCAATCGCTCGCCGAACGTCGGCATCCGACGCGCTACGACCTCGACGCCGTCGCGCCCGATCATCCGGTCGTCATCACCAACGCTTCCGGCCACCTCTGCGTCGCGAACACGCGCGCCCTCGCGCTGGCAGGCATCACGCGCGACACCGCACCACCCGAAGGCGGCGGGATCGTCCACGACGATACCGGCAACCCGACGGGACTGCTGCTGGAGACGGCGCAAGGGCTTGTCACCGATCTCATCCCCGAACCGACCGAGGACGATCTGGTCGAGGCGCTCGGTCGGTGCGCGGCGCGCTACGTCGCGGCGGGGATCACGAGCAGTGCGGACGCGAGCGTTCACACCAACACGCAGTTTCGCGCCTTCCAGCGTGCCACCGCGACCGGTGTTAACCCGCTGCGCACGACGCTGATGCTCCGCGAACATCTGCTCCCCCACCTGACCGCAACCGGCATCCGCACGGGGTTCGGCAGCGACCGCCTCCGCTGCGGGCCGATCAAACTCTTCATTGACGGCAGCCTGATCGGCAGGACAGCAGCCGTTTCTCAGCCCTTCCTCCACGACCCCGACCCCGGCAACCTCGGCCTGACAATGATGAGCGAGGAGGCCTTTCAGGGATATGTGATAGATGCTCACGCGGCGGGGTGGCAGATCGCGGTCCACGCCATCGGCGACCGTGGCATCGAGATGGTGCTCGACGCCTACGAACGCGCGATCGCCGCCCATCCGCGCGCCGACCACCGGCATCGCATCGAACATTGCGGCATCTTACGGCCCGACTTGATTGATCGCATCGCGCGGCTCGGTGTCGTTGTCGTCACGCAGCCGATCTTCATCACCGAATACGGCGACTCATTCATCCGCCACCTCGGCGAGGAGCGCGCCGCACTTACCTATCCCTTCTGGTCGCTCGTCAATGCCGGGATCACGATGGTCTTCAGTTCGGACTGCCCGGTTTCGGCCTTCGAGCCGCTGAAGAGCATCGAGGTTTCGGTCACGGAGCGCACCAATTCCGGTGCCGAATACGTCCCCGCCGAAGCGATCACGGTAAATGAAGCCTTGCACGCCTACACCGTCGCCGGTGCATTCGCCACCTTCGAGGAGCATACCAAGGGCGCCATCGCGCCGGGCATGTTGGCGGACTTCGTCGTGCTCGGCAGCGACCCGCGCCACTGCCCGTCCAACGAAATCGCGGCAATCCCTGTCATCATGACGTGGATCGGCGGGGAATTAGTTTACGAACAAGCCTGATCGCCTCTGGTAGCGTAGGCTTCAGCCTGCGTCCCCTCCCCGGTAGCGTGGGCTTTCCAGCCTGCGACCCTGCGACGTCGGGAAGGGGCCGGGGATTAACGGTAGTTTGTTGACATAAGGATGGGAATGTGGGAGGGTCTGGGCAGGAGGTGTCCCATGACGACCCGCTTACCCGTCTTCCCCGCGCCCGGTTCCCTCGAACCC
>JALYXG010000658.1 GCA_030947205.1 Chloroflexota bacterium | reverse complement strand
CGCGCGCCTCCGCCGGGGCGCGCGAGAAGCATGACTATTCGTGGAAGAAGTGGGGCAAACTGCTCACCGAGTACTTCCACGAACTGGAGCGACTGCTCTGGCCGGACCTCTTCATCATCGGCGGCGGAGTCAGCGACGAGTTCGACAAACTCGCCCCGCACATCGAAATCCACACACCAATGGTCCCCGCCCAGATGCTCAACCTCGCCGGCATCGTCGGGGCCGCCCTCGCCGCCGAAGGCGAAGCGCAACGGGAGACAAGCACGTCGAAAATCGTGAAGGCGAAAGCAGCAAGTACGAAACCCACCGATTCCGATTCCGGTTAGATCGCGGAGCGGAGCATCATCGTGGCTCTGCCGTAGCCGATCATTTGCGGCCCTACATCGAAGATTGCCGTCTATGCGTCGTGCGGCAGGATGGAGCGCAGGTATCGAACGACTTGCCAGCGCTCGGTGGGGGAAAGGCGGGTGTTGTAGGGGGGCATACCCTTGCCCGCGACGCCGTTGGTGAGCAGCCAGTAGAGGTCGCCGTCCGTGTAACGTTGGCCGGTGGCGGCAGTTAAGCGCGTACCGGGCTTGCTCGTGCCCTCGCCATTCGCCCCGTGGCAGACGGCGCAGCTCTGCGCGTAGAGCACGCCGCCCTGCGTGAGGATGTCCTGCGTCGCGGGCAGTGGGTCCGCCCGCCCGGTGAGCGGTGTCGTTGGCACGGAATACCACGCCATCAGCGTCACCCCGAGTACGATCAGGCCGATCGCGCCGATCCAGGTCGCGCGCCGCGCCGCCGCCCGCCCAAGGCGGACGATCAGGGCGAACAGAAGCAGCGCGACGCCAATCGCCAGCGGGTCAATTCCCCGCCATGCATCCGGCAGGAGGCGTGGCCACAGGAAAGCATTGGGCGCGACGGGTTCCTCGGTGTACGCGGTCGGGCGCGGCTGGATCGCGAAGGGAAGCGGCACATCCTCCGCCACATCCTGCCGCCGCACAACGACGCGGGCGAGCCAGTTCTGGCCAATAGCGAACCATTGCCCCGTCGCCCGATAATGCCCATCCCCGGCGGCAACGAGCGGCACGGTGAGCAGCCCAACGTCTTTGTCGCCGCTGTTCAGCCAGAGCGTGACGCGCGTCACGTCGCTACGGACGACGCCCGTCGTGTCCGTGATTCGCGCGTCGAAGGTCGCGTCCGGCCCCTTCGTTTCGACAGAAAGGTAGCCGCGCACGCTGTCTGATTCCAGCACCGGCTGCGCCACGACCACCTCGGCGGGCGCGGAGGGAATCGCGACGGTGCTGGTCGCAGCCGTCACCTGCGTATTCGCGGGTGGCAACTGCGTTAGGAGCCCCGTCAGGCCGATCACCGCGACGCCGAGGATCACCTCGGCGGTCATCCCGCGCAGGAGCATCGTCTGCGCCCGCGCCGCCGTGCTACTTCCCGCGTCCTGCCCGATCCACCGTTTGAGGCCGAAGCGGTTGAGTGCGGCGACCAGCACGATCCCGACGACGAGCGCAATCTTGCCGATCACGATGAGGCCGTACGTCGTCGTGCCGATCGTGTCTCGCGTCGTGTGGACGGTAACGGCGTAGATGCCAGTGACGGTGAGCGCCGCGATGCTGACAAGCGCGAGTTGCGAGAAGCGGCCAATGATCGCGCCCATTGCCCGCCGCTGGATCGCGCCCGCCGTGCCGTGCAGTAGCGCCGGTACAAGGCCGACCATCAGGATGATACCGCCGAACCAAAGGCTCATCGCGGCGAGGTGCAGGAAATCCGCGAGCATCGCCAGGGCCGGATGCACCTTGACATCGAGCGCGTGCCCGCCGAAAACACTCATCAGCAGCAACGCGAGGCCACCGACAAGGGCGACTGCCCAGCCCCAGAGCGGTGTCAGATCTGCCATCTCGCGCTCCGCCGCCCCGACGGTGGTCCGGGTCGGATTGGCGACGATACCGAGCGGCAGCCGGAGACGCCCCATCGCGGGCAGCAGGATCAGCCATTCGCCGAGCACGAGCAGCAAGATGCCCTGCATCCGCCAGACTGCGCCGTACGTCGTGTTCTTGACGAGATCGCTGATCCGTTCCCACCCGAGCGCCGCGCCGAGCGTGATGCTATTAACCGTCGCCACCTGCACGATCAGCGAGAAGAGATGCGCGCCGAGGGCGACGCCGAGGGCGATGAAGAGCCACCGCTGCATTCGCTGGTCGAGCGTGCGGCGCAGGGCGGCACGTTCGTCTTCGGGCACGACATTCAGCGCGGGGCGGATGGCGAAGAGGAAGATGCCGATGCCGCCGACGAGCGCGGCGATCCCTGCGTACCGCAGTCCACGCAGCAGCACCGCGAGCAGCGGCGGGCGGTTCGAGGCCGAGATGCCGGCGATATCCGGCACGCTGGCGACGGGCGCGGGCGGCGG
>JALYXG010000650.1 GCA_030947205.1 Chloroflexota bacterium | reverse complement strand
GACCCGCTCGGCCCGTGGACGCCGCACGCCGCGAACCCGGTGAAGCGCGACCTCCGCTCCAGCCGACCCGCCGGGATGCCCTTCGTCCACGACGGCTGCCTGTACCGACCCGCGCAGGACTCCACGCGCACCTACGGCGGTGCGGTCGTCATCAACAAAGTGCTCCACCTCACGCCCACCGCGTTCGCCGAAGAGCCGGTCACGACCGTCGCGCCATATACCGATGGCCCATACCGCTTCGGCATCCATACTCTTTCCGCCTGGGGCGGGCGCACCGTCATTGACGGCAAGCGCCACCGTTTCATCCCGTGCGAGTTCCGCCGCGTGCTGAGGAAAATTGGCAGTCGGCGGTCGGCAGTCGGTCGGTAGTCGGGGAGCGACAGGCGCCCTCTGAGCAGGTTTGGGCAGCGGGGCTTCTCGCGAGAACGCATACGCTCTGCGACCACCAACCGTCATGCTATACTCATGCCCTTCACGACTGATCGTGGCGGATCGTTCACCGTGGCGCGACCGTGACGAGCCGCTTCGGGACAACAGGTGCGGGGAGGCGAGGGGCATTCTCACGACGACTGAACATGAACGGCGTGTCGGCGATGCCGGGGTCGCTGCGCGTGCGCGGCGGGAAGCCATCGTACAATGCGGGTTGGTTGCGCTGCTGGTCGCGCTCTTTCTGGCGCTCGGCAGTGTGGTTGGGTCGGGCCGGACGCTCGCCTTCGATCAGCGTGCCCATCAGTGGGTTCGCGGCCCGGTGCCGACCGAATTTGAGGACGATGACCCTTCCTTCCGCACGCGATTTATGCACCTGGGGCCGGACATCGGCACGGCGACGATCCTGTTCGTGCCGCTCGCCGCGCTGGCCCTGATCGGCGTGCGGCGCCGTCGCGCCGCAGCGGTGATGATTGCCAGCCCGGTCGGCGCGCTCATCCTGACGCTCTGCCTGAAAGGTCTCTTCCAGCGCACGCGCGCCGAATACGCATGCCACCACGGGCCGCTCTGCGTCGTCGGTTACCTCTTTCCCAGCACGCACACCGTCCTCACCGTCGTCACCTATGGCCTGATCGGCGCGCTGTTCGCCGCACGGTTTGTCGGCGCTCGGCGGACGCTTGTCATCCTTTCTGTCATCCTGGTGATCGGCTTCGTTGCGATCAGCCTCGTGTATTTGGACACGCATTACCTCACCGACGTGATCGGCGGCCTGCTGATCAGCGGCGCGTGGCTGCTCGTGTCGCTCTCCTTTTTACGCCGTGTCGAAGCGGAACCGGAGCGCGCGCGTGACGGATTTCCGTCTGTGAACACGCATTCACCCCGGATGCATCATGAATGAGCAGTTTATACCGTTATACAAATGGTGACGGTATGATACCCGCATGTATTCATCGAAGAATGCATACATCCAACCGACGTGAGAACCCGTAGCGTGGGCGGTGATCGCGTCGTGAGTGGGGCTGATGGGAAGTAGCGGGCGCCCGATCAACCTGACGAATCGTCGGACGAACGGAAGCAATCGTGAAACCGGCTGTCATCTTCTGAAAGGACTGTCATCTGGAACCCCTTGACGTGACAGCCTAGGCACTATCGGACTGGGGTATTGTTCTTGTATCGAGGGTGGGGAAGGCAGTCACAGACTGACGAACCGAAAGTCAAGGGCGCTACCACGGAGGTTTCGACGATGAATGCGACGGGTAATGCGAACGCCGATTTGGAACAGGCAACGAATAATAGCGAGAAAGATCGGGAAATCAGCGCGGTGCCGGTGCTCGTGACCGGAGCGGCGGGCTATATCGGCTCGATCCTCGTCCGGCGCTTGCTGGAACTCGGCTACCGCGTCCGCGTCCTCGATCGCCTGATGTACGGCGACGATGCGATCCGGGACATCCTTTGCCACCCGCGTCTCGAAATGGTCGTCGCGGACTTCCGCGACCGGGCAGTCGTCGCCCGCGCTGTTGAGAACGTTGGGGCTATTGTCCATCTCGGCGCGATTGTCGGCGACCCGGCCTGCGCGATTGATGAGAACCTGACGACCAGCACCAACCTCGAAGCGACCCGCATGATCGCCGATGTCGCCCGGCAGGCGGGCATCCGCCGGATGATCTTTGCCTCGTCGTGCAGCGTCTACGGCGCGAGCGATGAGGCACTCGATGAGACCTCCGCCCTCAACCCCGTCTCGCTCTACGCGAGCACCAAGATCGCTGCCGAGCGCGCCCTGCTCGCGATGGCGGGCGCCGACTTCGCGCCGGTCATCATGCGTTTCGCGACGGCCTACGGCCACTCGTATCGCCCGCGCTACGACCTCGCGGTCAATGTGATGACGGCGAAGGCAGTGATGGAGGGGCGGATCACGATCCACGGCGGCGAGCAGTGGCGGCCGTTTGTGCATGTGGATGACATCGCGCGTGCCCTGGTCCTCGCTCTGGAGGCGCCGATCGGGGCGGTCGCCGGTGAAACGTTCAAC
>JALYXG010000637.1 GCA_030947205.1 Chloroflexota bacterium | reverse complement strand
ACTGGGCCGTGCGCATCATCGCGGTTGGCGGCGTGAGCGTCCCGAATCTTCTCGCGCTGCTCATGGCCCTGATCGCGCTCGCAGCGATGTTCCTGCTCGTTTCCGCGCTGCGTGGCGACATGACACGCCTTCAGGACCGCCTGGACGCGCTCGAACGACGCCCCGCCGTCTCGAATGACGTACCCACTCACAGTATTGAAGAGGGATTACCGGTCGGCATCCTCGCACCGGCATTCTCGCTGCCGGGCCCGCGTGGCGAGACGGAATCTCTGGGCATGTTGCGCGCGGTCGGCCCTCCCGTGCTGCTCGTCTTCTGGAAAGTGGAAAGTCCGGCGTGTATGGACCTGCTGCCCGACATCGTCCGCTGGCAGCGCGACTATGCGGCGGCTGTCACGGTTGGGTGTATCTGCTGCGACACGACCACAGAAAGCCGCGCGTTGCTCACCGCCGAGGGGTGCGTGCATGTGGCCACCGACACAACGAGCGAGGCTGCGGAGGCATATCACGTCTGGGCGACACCGAGCGCCGTGCTCGTCCATGCCGGCGGCGTGACCGGCAGCCCGCTCGCCGTCGGGGCAGAGGCGATCCGCGACCTGGCGACCGGCGTGCTCGGTCTCCCTGCCCGACCGCGTGGCCAGATGCCGGTGATCACACCGTTCTGGCAGCGCGGCGGGAGACCGCGCCGGAGCCCCGCCATCCATGATGAATTACTTGCCGATGGCAGCATGGTGCTTTACCACACCTGGCGTCAGAAGATCATGGCCCTCAATGCGACGGGCGCGCTGATTTGGGAGTGCTGCGATGGCGAGCACGACCTCGCGATGATCGTCCACGAGGTGCGCGACGTGTATCCCGATGCGCGGAACGTCGAGGACGATGTCCCGACGCTCCTGCGGCAACTTCACGAGAACCGGATGATTGACCCGGTATATGTCTGAGGGTGACCAAGGCGCCGGTAGCGCAGGCTGAAGCCTACGCTACCACGGGAATGTTCAGCGGCGGCGCTCGGCGAGGCCATCGCCAATCAGACTGAAACTGACGCCGGTGAGGAGGATTGCGATACCGGGAAGCGTCGGCATCCACCACGCTTGCAACAGGAACTGCCGCCCCTCGGCGATCATCGCACCCCATTCAGGCGTCGGCGGTTGCGGGCCGAGGCCGAGGAAACTGAGCGTCGCGCCCGTGAGGATTGCCTGCACCATGCCGGTGAAGACGTAGACGAGCGACGGCGCGATGACGTTCGGCAACAGGTGGGTGAAGATGACGCGACTGTTCGTGCAACCGACCGTTTTCGCCGCCTGGATGTATTCCAAATTCCGGGCGACGAGCGTTTCGCCGCGTACCAGACGACAGTAGGTGATCCAGCCGAAGATGCCGACGGCGATGTACAGGTTGCGTAGCCCCGGCCCGAGCAGCGTCATCAGAGCGATGACGAGGACGAGAAAGGGGAAGGCGAGTAGGACATCTACGATCCGCATGACGATCGTGTCCGTTTTTCCGCCCAGATACCCCGCCGTCACGCCGACGAGGCTGCCGACGATGAAAGGGAAAAGGACGGAGATGAAGCCGATCTGGAGATCGAGCCGCGTGCCGAAAATGATCCGGCTGAGGATGTCGCGCCCGAAGTTGTCGGTGCCCAAAAGATGCCCGTGACTCAATGGCGCGGCGAACGCCCCCCCAAGGTCTTGCTCGATCGGGTTGTACGGCGCGAGTAGCGGCGCGAGTAAGGCCGTGAGCAGGATAAGACCGAGCAGGATCAGCCCGATCAGCAATGTGCCTCGAATGTTCAACCGCTCGAAAAACGAGACGGGTCGCACGGGCCGGGCGGCCGTTGCGATGCCGCCCACCGGTGTTGTCAGAACGCTTTCACTCATAGCTCACCCGCGGATCGAGGAAAGAATAGGACAAATCAACGAGGAGGTTGACGACGATGACGAGGAATGCCGTGATGACGGTGATCGCTTGCACAACGGGATAATCGCGCGCGGTGATCGAAGTGAAGAGCAACTGCCCCATGCCGGGGATCGCGAAAACCGTCTCGATCACCACCGTGCCGCCGACCAGCGCACCGAACTGCAAACCGAAGATGCTCACCGTCGAGACGAGCGCGTTGCGCAGCACATGGGCGACGAGCACGGTGCGGTTGTTCAACCCCTTCGCCCGCGCGGTGCGGACGAAATCCGAATCCAGCGTGGCGATGATGCCGTTGCGCAGGTTGCGGATCAGCACCGCCGACAGTTGCAGCGAGAGCGTGAGCGCGGGTAAGAAGAGGTAGCGCAGGTGTTGCAGGAAGTTCTCTCCATACCCGGCGACAGGGAAGAGGTGGAGCCGCAGGCTGAAAAGCAGGATGAGCAGGATGCCGAGCCAGAAACTCGGCGTCGTCAGCGCGAACAGGAACCCGGCGCGGATCAGGTGATCTGACAGTTTGTTCTTGTGCGTCGCCGCCCAGATGCCGACCGGCACGGTGATGATCGTCGTCAGGAACATCGCGTAGGCGGCGACGAAGAGCGTCACCGGCACACGCCGCAAGACGATGCTGTTGACCGGCTGCCGGTAGAGGAGTGATGAGCCGAAATTACCGTGCAGGAGGCCGGAGATGAAGTGCCAGTACTGGAGCGGCAGCGACTGGTCGAGGCCGAGTTGGTGCCGCAGTTCGGCGGCCTTCTCATCGGTCGCGCGGTCCCCGAGGATGAGGAAGGCCGGATCGCCGGGGACGAGATGGATCATGCCGAAGATGATCAACGTCACCCCGAAGAGGACGAAGACCATCAACAGCAATCGTTTGCGGATGTACGCCGCGCGCCCCAACTTATTTGTTCACCTTCACGTCCTCGAACCGATAATACGAGAGGCCGTCAATGAAGAAGCCGTCCACATACTTCTGCCAGCCCGCCGTCGCCGGTGGATAGGCGAGGAAGACCATCGGTGCGGCATCGAGGAAGGTTTTCTGAATCTCGGAGTACGTCGCCTCGCGCTTCTTCGGGTCCGCTTCGAGGTCCGCCGCCTTGATTTTGGCGTTCAGGTCCGCGTTGTTGTAGCGTGTCCAGTAGGCGAACGGGCTGGCGCCGCCGACCATCTCGTAGTTAACGATCTCCGTCGGGTCGTTCATGTCATTCGTCCACGCGGTCGGGTAGACCATGGACTTGCCTTCGCGGTAATTCGTGCGGAAAACGGCCTTGTCGAACGACTGGATGTTGACCGTGATGCCGATCTTCGCCCACTGATCCTTCGCGATCGTGGCGACCTGCTGATACACGTTGTTGCCGGACGGGAGCGGATAGTCGAGCGTGAAGCCGCTCGGTGAGGAGGATGCGGCCATCAG
>JALYXG010000621.1 GCA_030947205.1 Chloroflexota bacterium | reverse complement strand
GCCGTATTCCTCAGTCTTCAAGCGGAGTGCGAGCAGGTCGTCATACTCCCACTGGTGATCGCCCGGCAGCGACGAGTGGCCGAGCAGGTTCATTTGCACGCCGCTGACGCCGAGTTGCTTGGCAAACTGTAACTTCTCGTCGGTTAACTGATTGAATTGGCCTAATGCGATGCGCATCTGTTCCGCCATGCCGCCACTCTCCTTCCGCCTTCGTGCGACCGCCCCCGGTTGGGTTGACAGGTAACATTTCACATGTTACGTTCGCGCTGTCAAGGGCATGAAACGAAATTGATGGGGGAGGAACCAGATGTTTGATACGACACGCGTGACGCGACGGCACTTCCTGGGGGGCATTGCCGGGACTGCGGCGGCGGCCATCCTTGCCGCGTGCGGCGGCGGTACCGCGACCGATACACCGAAGGCCGCGAGTGGTGCGACCGGTGGCACGACGCCGACGACCGGAGCCGCCAACCCATTCGGTTCGCCCGTCGCCGCGACGGCGACCAAACCGGCCGCGACGAGCGCACCTGCCGCAACGACCGCGAGTGGCTCCGCACCTGCGGCAGCGGGTACGACCGCGCCAGCGGCCACCACCGCCGCGAGCGGTTCGGCGACGACCGGCACGACGGGCACGACCGCGCCGGGGGTTGTTTCGAGTACCGGCAAGATGACCTACTGGGGCGGGCTGATCTTCTCCGACGACGCGAATTCCTTGCAAGTCCAGGCGATCAAGGACTGGGGCAAGCAGAACAAGATTGACATTGACGTCGTGATGATCAACCAGAACGAGACGAATGCGAAAGTCGCGGCGGCGGTCACATCGAACACGATGCCCGATGCGCTCGACATGGGCCTCGATTTGCTCCTGCTGCTTTCCAACCAGAACCAGCTCGTCGTACTCGACGACTTGTACACCAAGATCGGTAAGGCGCACGGCGGCTGGCTGAAGTCCGTGGATACCGCGACCGACCCCAAACTCTTCAACGGTAGCCGCAATGGTATCCCGTACGGCACGGGCGGCAACGTCCTGTTCCGGCGCACCGACCTCCTGAAGAAGGCGGGCATCAACGACGCGCCGAAGACGTGGACGGATGTCAGCGACGCCGCCGAGAAAACGACCAAGTCGCCGATCTTCGGCATGGGCTTCGCCCTCTCCAATGTCGGCGACGGCAACACGCAGGTAGATGTAATGCGCTCGTGGGGTGGTCGCGTCGCGGATGATGCCGGCAAGGTCTGCGCGATCAAATCGGACGCCACCAAGCAATACCTCCAATGGGTGACGGACGCCTACAAGAAGGGCTTGTTCCCGCCCGGCGTCACGACGTGGGACGGCGCGGGCGACAACAACGCGTACCAGTCCGGCCAGGCGGTCTTCATCGCGAATACGGGCAGCGTCTCGATCTGGATGCGGACGAACGACAAGGATTTGCTGGCGAACACGCAGTATTCCGCGCTGCCCGCCGGGCCGAAAATGCGCATCTCTCCCGGTACACCGGTGATGCGCGGCATCCCGAAATCGAGCAAGAACGTCGAGGCGTCCAAAGCGCTCCTGGAATACCTGGCCACCAAGGAATTCACCGCCAAGTATTACCCGCTGGCGATCTACGGCCCGGTTCTTCAGGAAGAAACGACGCTCGATCTCTTCAAGAGCGATCCGGTCCACCTCGGACTCGCCGATCTCGGCGTCAATGGCACCGCGCCCGGTTTCCCAGACATCAACAACGCGGCGCTCGCGGACTTTAATAACAACTACATCGTGCCGAAGATGATCCAGCGCGTCGTCATTGACAAGTACGACCTCGACAAGGCAATTGACGAGGCCCAGAAGTCGGGCGACGCGATCTACGCCAAATACAAGTAACGGGTGCTGAGTACTGAGTACTGAGTGCTGAATGTGACGCAGCACAGGCCCGGATGATTAGGAGTCAGCATTGGGCAGTCGGGTAGAAAACTCAGTACTCAGTACTCGTAACTCAGTCCTCCCGACTCGGCGGTCGTTCTGGACCTTCGCGCGGCGCGGGTCGCTGACCGGCTATCTGATGGCCCTGCCGGTCTGCGTCGTTCTCCTGCTGCTCGTCGCCTATCCGTTCGTCTATGCGATCTTCATCTCGTTCACGAGCCGGGTCGTCGGCAATGCCGGGCACTGGGTCGGCTTCCAGAACTTCCGCTACCTGTGGAACTTCGTCAGTTTCAAGCGCGCCTTAATGAATACGCTGACGCTCGTCCTCGTCTCCGACGGGCTGAAACTGGTGATTGGGTTGAGCCTCGCGCTGCTGCTCAATGAGAAGTTGCGAGCGCGCAACCTTTTTCGCGGTTTTATCCTGCTGCCGTGGGCGATGCCGGGCTTCGTCGCCTTTCTGACGTGGCGGCTGCTGTTTTTGCCGATCGGCGGCGGCTTCAATCTGATTCTGACGCAGACGCACATCCATGCCGACATTATTGACTGGCTCGGTCAGCGCTCCACCGCGATGCCCGCCGTGATTATCGCGACGGTCTGGCGCGGCTTCCCGTTCTGGTGCATCTCCTTCCTCGCAGCGTTGCAGAATGTGCCGCAGGAGCAGTACGAGGCGGCGAAAACGGACGGCGCGAATGCCTGGCAGCGTTTCTGGTTCATCACCCTGCCGAGCATCCGGCACGTCATCCTCGTCGTCGCCCTGCTGTCCTCGATCTGGACGGCGAACTCGTTCGAGAATATCTGGTTGATGACGCAGGGCGGGCCGTCCGACGCGACGATGGTCCTCCCCGTCCTCGCCTTCTTCGGCCTGCAGAGCCAACGACTGGGTGAGGCGGCGGCCGTCTCGGTTGCGATCATCCCGGCCCTGGCGATCCTCGTCTTCATTGTCGCGGCACTGCTACAGAAGGACTGAGAACTGAGCAACCAGCAAAATGTACCCTCCCCTCTCCATCGCCAAACGGACCTTTAGGAGGTCGAAGCCAACGGGCGATGGAGAGGGGCCGGGGGTTGAGGAAAACAAAGGGGTTTCGGATATGGCATCCATCACGCAGCCGCAGGCGGGAATCAGGGCGAACGAGCAGGCGAAGGTGCAAAGTCGGGGGCGGGTGCGAACGATTGTCACCTATACGGTGCTTGTCCTCATCTGCCTCATTATCGTCTTCCCGATTTATTGGATGGTGACGATCTCGCTCAAGACGCCGCGCGACATTTATCGCGTTCCCTCGCTCGTCCCGCACAAAGTGACGCTCGACAACTTCCGCACATTGATCGTTAAGAAGCACTTCCTGACGAACATCCGCAACAGCATCATCGTCGCGACGAGCAGCACAGTAATTTCCGTCACGATCTCCGCGCTTTGCGCGTACAGCCTCGTGCGGTTCAAGTACCGGTTCCGGGGACTGATCGGGCGACTGATCCTGCTCGCGTACCTGACACCCGCGTCGCTCTTGTTCATTCCGCTTTCGGTGATCGTGGCGCGGCTCAATCTCGGCAACTCGCTGCATGGGCTGATTATCGTCTATCTGAGTTTCTCGACGCCATTCAGCACCTGGCTACTGATGGGTTACTTCCGTGGCATCCCGGCAGACTTGGAAGAGCAGGCGATGGTGGACGGCACGACGCGGATTGGCGCGCTCGTCAAAATCCTCCTGCCGCTTTCACTGCCCGGTCTGGTCGCGGTGAGCATCTTTACCTTCACCGGCGCATGGAATGAGTTGCTGCTCGCCCTGATCTTTATCACGTCGGAAGACAAGCGGACGGTGCCGCTCGGCTTGCAGTATCTGATCACCGGCGACACGTTTCTGTGGGGGCCGATCATGGCCGGGGCCGTGCTTTCCGCGCTACCGGTGATGGTGCTCTATTTTCTCGCCCAACGATTCATGGTCCAGGGCATCGCGGCGGGTGCGGTCAAGGGGTAGGCATTTTCGGACATCCCCGGTTTCATCTCATTCTCAGTGCGCGGTCGGCGTCTCCGCCTGGGCCGCTTGGGAGACGGCGTCAGTTTTGATGTTGAATTGGCTCGCGGACCAGACTGGCTGTCCGTCTTTCACGACGATCACCTGCGGCGACTCGTGGCGAATGCCCGTCCGCTTTGTGACCGCAGATGCGATCGCCTTGTCGTTTTCGACATCCACGAGTGCGATAGCGCCCTGCACCCGCTCCATTTCGCGATAGGCGCGGGCGCTGATTGGGCAGTACGGGTCGTGTTTGAAGAGGATCACCGGGCGCTCCGCAGACGACGTAAAGAGCGCGTCCAGCGATTCGGTCGTGGTAATCGGTGTGAAGTGTTCGTCCATGCGGTCCCACCTTTTGCTTGCATTCCGGCACGCCATCATGCGTGCTTCATACTAAAGAGCAAGACGGCTGCCATCTATTCCCGACGAAGGAAAGGCGCGCGATCTGCGACGTGATGGTCTTGCAAACCCTGCTTTAGCCGGTGACCTCTGCGGGTGCACTTGTTGCCGTGGCGAAAAGGGCGCGCAATTGGCCCGGCACATTCGTCGTGATCCCGACGACGCCGCGACCGGCGAGGATACCGGCGCGGCGCGGATCATCGAGTGTCCAGACGTAGACCGGGAAGCCCGCACGCCCGGCGTGGGCGATGAAACGCGGCGTCGCGGTGCGATGCCAGACGTTGATGCCGACGCAGCCGAGGTCCTGTGCCTCGGTGATGGCGACGTTCGTGCCATGCACCGTGAGCAGCCAAAAAGGCAGTTCCGGCAACGCGGCGCGGGTCGCCTTGATGATTTCGGTGTCGAACGAACTGAGGACGATGCCGTCGCACGCGGCGCCGATAGTGGCGGCGAGGGTAGAGGGCGGGATGGGTTCTTTCAATTCGAGGTTGATCGGCGATAATTTCCCGCGCACGGTGGCGAGTGTGTCGGCGAGCGTCGGGACATTGCGGGCAGCCAGTTCGGCGGCAGTCGCCTCGGCAATGCGCAGTGGCCGGTCGTGCGTGCGCGCGAGCGAATCGTCGTGGCTGATGACGATCACGCCGTCCACGCTCATCCGCAAATCGCATTCAAGACCGTCCGCGCCTTGCGCGATGGCGAGGCGGAAGGCGGCGAGCGTATTCTCCGGGGCGTCCGTCGAAGCCCCCCGGTGCGCGATAATCAGTGGTGCCGAAGTGCGTTGGATACGTCTCATAGCACGGAGAGTATGCCACTTTTCCATCGTTGTAAAGATGCCAGTGAACGTTGCTATACCCATTTTCATCGGTACGTATCTCTTCGCTGTGGTCGCCCTGATTGCTGTCGCCGTTTCGCTGCCGCGCGGTATGATGGCGTGGATGGATACGCAAGAAGGAGGCAATCTCGATGATTCACGCGGAACCGGGGCGGTGGCCGAATGGCGCGCGCTGTGCCGTCGCCCTTTCCTTTGATGTGGATGCGGAAACGCTCTGGCTGATCGCGGACCCGGCGAACGCGCAAAAGCCCGGCCTGCTTTCGATGGGGCACTACGGCCCGATGGTCGGCGTGCCGCTCATCCTCGATCTGCTCGCCCGCCACGATTTGCACGCCTCGTTCTTCGTGCCGGGATGGACGGCGGAGCGCTACCCCGCGATGATGCGCGACATCGTCGCCGCCGGGCACGAAATCGGCCACCACGGCTGGATCCATGAGACGCCCTCCTCGCTGACGCGGGACGAAGAGCGCGATGTTCTGGAGCGCGGCCTCGCCGCCATCGAGCGGAGCGCCGGTGTCCGGCCCGTCGGCTATCGGTCGCCGTCGTGGGAGTTCAGCACCAACACGCTCGGTCTTATCGCCGAGTACGGCTTCCGGTACAGCAGCAACCTGATGGACACCTTCCTGCCGTACCGGCACCCCGAGACGGACGTCATGGAGTTGCCGGTGCAGTGGATTCTCGATGACGCGCCGTTTTTCCTTTTCCGCCCCAGCGGCGCGACGCGCCCGATCCAGCCCGCTGCCGTCGCATTGCAGGCGTGGCAGGAAGAATTTGCCGGCATCTACGCGTACGGCGGCTTGTGTATGCTGACGATGCATCCGCAACTCTCGGGCAGGCCGGGGCGCGTGCAGATGCTGGAGCGGTTCATCGCGTACGCGCAGGCGATGCCGGAACCCGTCTGGTTCGCCACAGGAGCGGAGATCGCCGAGTATTGGCGGGCACACCACACGCTGTAGCCGTGGCAATAACCTTGCACTCTCGTTGTGCGGACGGGTTGGTGGGTCGGCGACGAAAGGATCGGCGAGCAGATGGCGCTAGGGAAAGGGATACTCGCGGGCGCGGGCGCGACACTGGGCGGCGCGGCGGTCCTTGCGGGGACAAATGCGGCGCTCGCCGCCACAACACCGCCGCTCTGGTCCGTCCTACCCGGCGACACGAAGCGATATTCGTGGCGCGATGGCGAGATCAGCTACGCCGTGCGCGGATCGGGCACGCCGCTCCTGCTTCTGCACGGCATCTACGCGACCGCGTGCGGCTACGAGATGCGCCG
>JALYXG010000581.1 GCA_030947205.1 Chloroflexota bacterium | reverse complement strand
ATTTCTCCGCTGATCCGTTGTTACTATGATAGTCGGGTCGCGTGGGCGTCCTGAGATGATAACGGGGAGGTCTACAATGCGGATGATTGCTCGGCGACGACTTGCGATGATGATGTGTGGTGCGATGCTGGGGACGATGATTCTCGGTGGTAACGCGGCGGTTTCCGCCGATGCGGGAATACCGACCCGCCTTATCATCACCGATCAATTGCCCAAGGGCGACGCGCTTCGGCAGGATGCCGTCGTGCAGGTAGATCCCGTAGCAGAACCGGCGCCCGACCAACCGACCGACGACGCCTCATAACGCCGCTTATTCCCCGGTAAAGTGCGGTCGGCGCTGTTCGCGGAATGCAGCGATGCCTTCCTGGTGATCGGCGGACTGGGAGGCGAGCTGCTGCATCTCCGCCTCATTGTCCAGTATGGCATCGAGGTGCGGCATGATCGCCCGGTTGAAGGCGCGCTTCGTCAGACCAATGGCGCGGGTGGGCATTGTCGCGAGGCGGGTCGCCAGCGCGCGTGTCCGCTCCATCAGTTCGTCGGCGGGCACGACGTGGTTGACGAGGCCAAGCCGGTGCGCCTCGGTCGCGTCCACGCGGTCGCCGGTGAAGGCGAGTTCCGCCGCCTTGGCATAGCCGACGAGCAGGGGAAGGAAGATCGTACCGCCGCTGTCAGGGATCAATCCGATGCGGACAAACCCCGGCATGAACCATGCCGCCTCGCTCGCCATGCGAATATCGCAGGCGAGGGCGATGCTCATGCCCGCGCCCGCCGCAACACCGTTGAGCGCCGCGATCACCGGCTTCTCGATTTCGCGGATGCCCTTGACGACGACATTCCAGTTCTGCCGCACGCCGTCCGCGACCGAAAGGTTCTCGTCACTCTCGGTGCGCTGCGCGCCCGGCGTGAGGTCCAACCCAGAGCAGAAGCCGCGCCCCGCGCCCGTCAGCACGAGGCAGCGCACCGCCGCGTCCCGCTCGGCGTCGCGCAACGCATCGCGCAACTCGTTCAGCAACTGCCGTGTCAGGGCGTTCAACACGTCCGGGCGGTTCAGCGTGATCGTCAGGACGCCATCGGTCGTTTCGGTAAGCAGCGTCTGATACGTCATCGCACATTCCTTCCGTCGTGTATCGCGGTCGTATTTGTAGGTTTCGAGACGGTGAAAGGCCTACTGAGAATGCTGCTGCCATTCGCCCCAGACGGCGGTGCCGTAAGCGATCACTTCGGTCGCGTTCTCCATCACCTCGGAACTGTCGTAGCGGATGCCGATGATCGCGTTGCCGCCGAGTTGCGCGGCATGGGCGATCATGATCTGGTACGCCTCCTGTCGCGCTTGCTCGGCCAGTTCGGTGAGCAGGGTGATGTTCCCGCCTTTCATCGTTTGAAAAGCGGCGCCAATCTGCCCGCCGATCGAGCGCGAGCGCACCGTGACGCCGCGTACGACACCCATGTTGTAGCGAATCGTGAAACCGATGATCTCGAACGCTGTTGATGTGGCGCGGGGATCAATAGCCTGACCTTGTGGCGGTTGTTGCATAACGAAAAACCTTCCTCGTCATTATTGTCGCGGCCTGTGCCGCACCTCCCATACTACGATCAGTGTATCACGGCGGTTTCCGCCCGCCCGGAATCCCCTCATGCGCCGTTATTTACTCATAGTGCAACCGTTGACAGCAGGCCGAGCGATGGATACCGTACGGAAGGCAGCGACGGAAAGGGGAAACGCGCATGGCGGAAACAATCGCACGAGTGCGGGATAGCAACGGACGTTTCGTCCGCCGTCCCCCCGCGCCGAAGGCGACGGCCGTGCCATCGTCCCCTACCCCCCGTGCGACGAGCGTCGTCGCACCCGTCGAGGACATTACCGCGCCTGAGTGGTACTTTAACCGGGAACTGTCGCTGCTGGCGTTCCAATGGCGCGTCTTCGAGCAGGCGCAGGACGAGGACACGCCGCTTTTGGAGCGTGTGAAGTTTGTTGCGATCCTGAGCAATCTCCTCGATGAGTTTTTCATGGTGCGCGTTTCCGGCCTCAAGCAGCAGGTGGCGGTCAACTCCGCCGATGTCCGGCGGGACGGGATGACGCCGCGCGAGTCACTCCACGAAATCCACAAGATTGTTCTCGATTTGATGACCGAGCAATGCCGGTACTTCCAGGACGTACTCACGCCCACTCTGGCGGAGAACGATATTCATCTCCTTTTGTATGAGACGCTCAACGCCGAGCAGCGCGATGCCGCAACAGAGTATTTCCTGCGCGAATCGTTCCCGATTCTCACGCCGCTCGCGGTGGATTCCGGTCATCCCTTCCCGCATATCTCGAACCGGAGCCTGAACCTGCTCGTCGTCGTGCGTGATGAAGCGGGCGAGCACATTGCCCGGATCAAGATTCCACAATCGTTGCCGCGCTTTATTTCCGTGCCGCCGACCGCGCCGATGCGCGACGCCTCTGGCATCCACCGCCCGCGCGCCTCTGTCTGGTTGGAACAGGTCGTGATCGCCAACCTACCGACACTCTTCCCCGGCAAGGAGATCATCGCCGCCTATCCATTCCATGTGACGCGCGACGCGGATATCGAAATCCAGGAACTGGAGGCGGAGGACCTGCTCGCGACCATTGAGGAGCAGTTGGAGCGGCGCGGATTCGGGTTCGTCGTGCGCCTCGTCGTGGATGCGACGATGCCGGAACTCCATCGCAATTGGTTGATGGAGAAGCTGGATGTTCATCCTTCCGATGTTTATACCATTGACGGACCTCTCGATCTCGAAGACCTGATGCAACTGCTGCGCATTGACCGACCGGACCTCAAAGACCTACCGTTCGTGCCGCAGGTCCCCGCCGCGCTACGGGACAGCAGCGACATCTACACGGCGATCCGACAGGGGGACATCCTGCTCCATCACCCGTACGATTCTTTCGTGCCGATTGTGGACTTCATCAAGAGCGGCAGCACCGATCCGGCAGTCCGGGCGATCAAGCAGACGCTCTACCGCGTCGGCAAGGACAGCCCGATCGTCGAGGCGCTCGCGGAGGCGCGGGATGAAGATACACAGGTCGCCGTGCTCGTCGAACTGAAGGCGCGGTTCGATGAGGAGAACAATATCGAGTGGGCAAGGGCGCTGGAAAGCAAGGGCGTGCATGTCGCGTATGGGATGATGGGGCTGAAGGTGCATTGCAAGGTCGCGCTGATCGTGCGGCGCGAGCAGGATGGCATCCGGCGCTATGTTCATCTCGGCACCGGCAACTACAACGCGAGCACTGCCCGCACCTACACCGACCTCGGCCTGCTCACCGCGAACGAGGAGATCGGCGCGGACGTTTCGGACCTGTTCAACTACCTGACGGGTTACTCGGATCAGCGGGAGTACCGCAAACTGCTCGTCGCGCCCGTCAATCTGCGGCAGCGAATAACTGAACTGATCGAACGCGAAACCGCGCTCGGGCCGAAGGGTCGCCTGCTTTTTAAGACCAACCACCTTGTGGACGAGCGGATCATCGAGGCGCTCTACCGGGCTTCGCAGGCAGGCGTCAAGATTGATTTGATCTGTCGCTCGACCTGCTGCCTCGTGCCGGGCGTGCCAGGTTTGTCCGAGAATATCCGCGTCATCAGCCTCCTCGGTCGTTTTTTGGAGCATCACCGGATCTATTTGTTCGGCAACGGTGGGCACGAGGAGATCTATCTCGGCAGCGCAGACCTCCACCCGCGCAATCTCGACCGGCGCGTGGAAGTGCTCTTTCCCATCGAGGACCCGGCGATCCGCACACACATCCGCGATGAACTGCTTGAAACGTATCTGCGCGACACAGACAAGGCGCGCATCCTTGGTCCGGACGGTCGCTACCGCCCCGTCGAGCGCCCGGCAGGCGTTCCCCCGTTCAATGCACAAGAATGGCTGCTCAACACCGTCACCGGAGGCACGGGGCGGTTCGGGGATTAAGGTCGGGTGAGCGAGCGGCCCGATCCTTTTACCACGTGGAGCGTGTGATGTACTTTGGCGCTTTTGCACTGCACGGTGAGAGCCGGCATCCGTAGTTGCTGGTGGCTTGCGCTGGCGAAGCTGAGAGGCGGTGGAGCGTGATGCTGCAAGCGGCCCTGAATGGAGATTTCACGAAGTCGGAACACCCCGCCCTGCCCGTGTCGGTCCAAGAACTCGCGCGCGACGCCGTTGCCTGTGTCGCTGCGGGCGCGGGCGCGATCCATCTGCACCCGCGTGATGCCGCAGGGCATGAGCGGCTGGACGCGGTAGTCATCGATGCGGTGGTGCAGGAAGTCCGCGAGGCGTGCGGCGTGCCCGTCGGTGTGTCGACGGGCGCCTGGATCGAGCCCGATCTCCCCCGCCGCCTCGCGCTCGTACGGGCTTGGCGCGCGCCCGACTACGCATCGGTCAACCTCTCCGAACCGGGTTCGCTGGCGATCATGGAGACCCTGCTGGAGATCGGGGTCGGCATCGAAGCGGGCGTCTGGACCGTCGAGGACGCCGAGCATCTTGGGGCATCCGGCTTGGGCGGGCGGGTCACGCGGATACTCGTCGAGCCCGTCGCGGTCAGCGCAGCCGCTGCGGTCGGGCTGATTGCAGACATCCATCGAGCGTTGGACAGGCTCGGCCTGACGGCCCCGCGCCTGCAGCACGGCGACGGAGACGCAACATGGATTCTCCTCACCGATGCGATTCAGCGAGGCATAGACACCCGGATCGGCCTCGAGGATACGCTGTACGAGCCGAACGGCGAGCGCACTGCGGGCAACGAGGCGCTGGTGCGCGCTGCCCATGCATTGGGTGCTGGTACAGCGGACTAGTCCCGTGCCGCATGTGAGGAAATCCCCTTCCCGCAACGGGTACGGCATTGGCGAATACGAAACCGGAGCGGTGAATTCGTGCCCCGGTTGTGTGTCGCCCCCAAAGTTCATACCACGCTCCATGAATTCGTGATGCGCGCTATGCCCCTTTGCGCCGGACGCGCAACACGGCAATCTTGGTGGAGTGGTTGAAGGGTGCGGGGTCCACGAGGGGCGCACGCACGCGGGTTTCGGGGTATCCGGTGCAATCGGTCGGTACGGGAACCAACTCCTCAATCGTGAGGTAGCCGTCCGTGCAGAGCGCTTCGAGCGTCCGCAGGTACTCCGCGCCCGAGACGAATAGGGCGTTGTTGATCGCGACCAAATACCCGCCGTCGTTGATGAGCGGGCGTACTTTGTTGATGACGCGGTGGCTCTGCGCGACGAGGTCAACGGTGCCCTTGCCCGTCGCGGCGAAAAAGGGCGGGTCAACGAAGACACAATCGAACCGCTCGCCCGTCCGCTTCATGTGGCCGATCCGCGTCCAGAAATCCCCCGCCTGGAAATCTGTCTTGACGATCGGGAAGCCGTTGAGCATGTATGAGGTCTTCGCGACGTTCAGGTACTCCCGCTTCAGATCGGTCTGCACGACGCGTTCCGCCCCGCCTGCCATTGCCGCCACGCCAAGGCTGCCCGTGTACGCGAAGGTATTCAGCACGCTCATCCCGCCGAGGCGTTGCGTTGCCCATGTGCGCAGATTGCGCGTGTCCAGATACAAACTCGCATCGCGGTGCGCGAGCAGTTCGAGGGCGTACCAGACGCCGTGTTCGCGCACGCGTGTGTCCGGCTGCGTGCCGAGGCGCAGCATGCCGTGCCGTTCCGGGATCGTCGGCGCATTGCGCGGCTTGACGACGACCGTATGCATCCACGGCATATGCTCCATAAAGAAGCGCGTCGCCGCCGCGATGGTCGCCTCCCCGTTCGCGGGTGGGTCGGCGTAGTTGTGCAGCAGGAGCGTTTCGCCGTAGCAATCCGCGACGAGATCGGGCGCGCCCTCAAAAAAGCCGCTGAACAGACGCACCGCCCCCTGAAGCCGTTCGTCGAGCAGCGCCACCCGTGCCGCGAGCGCGGCATCGAGCAAAGGCAGGAGTGGGTGGTCGGCGATCGTCATGGATTACTTCTCCGCATCGCCTTCGGGGGAACCTAACCCCCCACTGCCCAGAGGGCACCCGCTTCCCGCGAGGAAGGGGGAGGGAACTCGCTGCAAGATCAGGGCGTTTGGCAAACACCACGGCATCGCGACGAGTCACCCCCTTCCCACGCCAAGGAACGGAAGGGGGCGGGGGGTTTAGGTTTCCCTACGTCGCGTTGTTCTGGCCGATCAGATAGGTGACGAGGACGAGGATCGTCGCGGCGGCGGAGACGAGCGTCAGATTGATCGCCTGCTCGCGGCCGCTGAACCGCTTGCGCACATAACCATGCTCCATCCCAACTGGGATGAGGACAATCAGCGCGAAGAGGTAGTGGATCATCACGTTCCGCTTGCCGCTCGCCAGCAGGCCGATGCCGAGCAGGTACTGGATGACGAGAAAGAGCGAGGCGAGGTACGAGACGTATTTTCCCGCCGCGATTGTCCGCCCGGCGATGCCGATCGCGTAGATGATCGTCGCCGCTAGGAACAAGACGAAGACAGCGGTGCCCACAAACATATGCACTGTGCTCATACACTACTCCCCTGTTGCGACTGCCACGGCGCGCACCATCGAACGCCGGTTCCTGCTGACGCTAGTGTAGCACTGGTTAGCAATGAGCAATGAGCAATGAGCAACGAGAAAGCCCTCTCCACTCATTGCTCATTGCTGCTTAGCGGGACACAGGGACAGGTATCGGGATCGGCGCTGGGTTGGTATTGGTTCCGCTGGTAGTGCCGGGCGGCGGCGAGCGTGGGGGGGGATTGACGACAGGGGCGGCCGAGGGCAGGGGCGGCGGGCCGGGCCGGGGGTCGGGGATGCCGATATATGCGAAGCCGTTCGTCAATGTCTGGCTCTGACCGTCGGGGTTCGTCACGACGACATTCACTTTCCCGGTCGCATGCGGCGGTGTCGTCACGGCGATTTCCGTGCTCGACGCGGTGGCCACCGGCGCGTCGAGGCCATCGAACGTCACCCTTGCGCCCGGTTGGAACGCGGAGCCAACGATTGTGACCGTCTTGCCGCCTGTGATGAACGCCGATGGCGGTGTCACGCCCGTCGGATGTGGCGGTGGGATCGCCACCGTGAACGTGAGTGCGGCGGTCGTCGTGCCGTCGGTATTCGCGACGGCGACCGTCGCCGTCGCTGCCGCGCGGAGGTCGTCGGCCGTGACGGCGACCGTGATCGCGGAGAACGAGACGCTGAGGGCAGGGCGAGACACGCCATTCCAGAGCACGGTCGCGCCGGGGCGGAAGTTGCCGCCGTCAATGGTTAGGGTGAACGCCGCACCACCCACCGACGCGGTACTCGGCGTCAATGCGGCGATGGTCGGCGGCGCGAGATTGGAAGAAACGGCGGCCATCGCGTTGATTCGCCCGAACTGCCAGTTCGTGCTCGTGCCCGCGATGGGATCGGCGCTCTTCTCGATCCGCTGAACGACGGCGTCCGCGCTCGTGCCCCATGCCGTGGCCCAGACCAGGGCGGCAAGCCCCGCGACGTGCGGCGTCGCCATCGAAGTGCCGCTGAAATAGGCGTACGCGCTGCCACCATTCTGCGACAGGGTCGGGTTGACAGTCGAGTAGATCGCCGAGCCGGGCGCGGCGACCTGCACCCAGGGACCGAAATTCGAGAAACCGGATCGTGCGTCGTTCGCGTCGGTGCTCGCGACCGCGAGGACATGCGCGCAATTAGCGGGTTGGAAGGGGACATTGCCGCCGTTATTGCCCGCCGCCGCGACGACAACGACATTTTTGCCCCAGGCGTAGTCAATCGCGTCCTGGAAGACCTGCGAGCAAGCGCCGGAGCCGCCCAGACTCATGTTGATCACATTCGCGCCGTTGTCCGTCGCCCAGCGGATACCATCGGCGATCTGGGTGTCGTAGCCGATGCCACTGTCGCTAAGGATTTTGCCGTTCAGCAGTTTGGTGTTGTAGCCCAGCCCCGCGACGCCGGTGGCGTTGTTAGTTGCGGCGCTGGCGATCCCCGCGACGTGCGTCCCGTGGTTGCAGCGGTCGTCGGTGCCATTCGCGCTGCCGGTGAAGTCCTGGTGGGCAACGACCTTGCCCGCGAGATCGGGGTGCGCCTCGTAAATGCCGCAGTCGAGGATAGCGATTTTTACGTTGCCGGAGCCATGCGTCGTGCTCCACGCGGCGGGCGCCTGAATCTTGTTCATGCCATATTGATTGCCGAAATATTGGTCATTCGGCAGGTCGAGCGCGTGGACGATGTAGTCCGGTTCCGCGTACCGGACGCGCGGATCGGCGCGATACGATTGGATCGCTACTTCGAGCGACGGCGCGCCGGTGGTGTCCACATACTCCGCCGTATCGCCGACGCGCTTCACCGCTGTCGGGATGATCGTTCCCCGGCTCGCGACGGTGCGATGCACTGCTCCCCGTTCCGTCGCGCCCACTCCATCCTTGAATCCGACGATGATGCGATCGGCGACGGCGTCCCGACCGTCCGCCGTGCGCGTGAGCGATGGCATCGCTCCCGGATCGGGCGGCATCCGTTCCGCAGTGGCGCGTTCCGGCGACTCAGCTTTCACCGTGACCACGCGCGCGGTGACGCCAACGAGCAGATTCGCCAGAATGAGTAGCGCGATGACGAGACGATACACGCCCCGTAACGGCACATTCGCACATCTACTCACGTTTGCCCGCCTGCTTTCGCTACTGAAACTCAACATTAGCCGCTAGAATGAGATGAATGTCATTCTATTTATATACAACGATGTATACATCAGCAATGTGACGGGTAACGACACGGGTGCGCATGAGCGACACCGATGCAGGCACATGGACGCGACAAAATGTGATGGGGTGGCGGGAACTATTGGCAAGTAAAAGGGGCGTCCACATGGGATGCCCCGATCATTTGGCGCTGAATGCTTATGCGCCGCCCGCTGCTGCTTGCTGCGCGCTGCCTCCGGGCGCCCTCTGGGCAGGATGCCGCGCCTGGCTCCGCCACGGGCTTGTCGTCAGGATGGTGCGCACCTCGTCCGGGTGCGCGGCGATGAAGCGGAGTTCGTCCGGCAGGAGCGGCTTCTGGTTATGGCCGTTCGCGACCTGGACGAGTTCGAGTACATCCGCTGCCTGTGCATTATCCGCGAAAGTGATGCCCAACTGCCCGTAGACATACTTGAAGCCCGCGAGGCCGCCATATTCGCCGGTCGTGATGACGCGGCCTGTCGGCGTTTCCTCCAGTTCGGGACGACCGAGCAGTTCGTAGTCGTAGAGTTCGTAGTTGTGGCGGTCTTTCAGCGCGCCATCGGCGTGGATGCCGCTCTCGTGCGCGAAGGCATTTGCGCCGATACCGACCTGCCGGAT
>JALYXG010000564.1 GCA_030947205.1 Chloroflexota bacterium | reverse complement strand
CCATCACCGTCCTCGCCGCCAACCTGCTCGGCGACACCCTGCGCGACTTCCTCGATCCCCGGCTGAACAAACGGCTGGGATAATGCCCCCACCCCCGGCCCCTCCGCCCGCCATGCGAGGGGGGGGGGCGCAATTACTCCCCTGCGACGGCTGGGGAGAGTTCGTTCCAGGCCAATTCCATCTCCTGCAATTGCTTGTACGTTGTGTAGATCGAGGCCCACATGGCGTCAATAGCGGCTTTGGCGGCGGTCTTGTCGCTCGCGTCGGTCGCTTTGCGGAGGTCGTTCGCGGCGGCTTCCTGGGCAGTCGCGTTGGCAGTGGCAGCGTCCGCGAGGGCGTGTGAGGCGGCGAGATGACGGGCGAGGAGCATTTCGGTCGGCTCCGGCGGCGCGGTGCGCGCCAGTCGTTCGGGGCGGGTGGACGCGCCGTAGCGGAAGGGCAGTTTGCTGCCGCCCTCGTGGTCCCACTGCGTATGCGTCGGTTCGAGATGCGGCGTGACGGAAAGATACATCGTCATCGGCTTGTCGCCGACGCAGCGCACCTCGTGCCACTCATCGGCGCGGGCGAAGCAGAGCTGGCCGGGGCCGAGGATCGCCGTTTCGCCCTCGATCGTGAACTCGGCGTAGCCATCCAGCACCAGGAAAACCTCGTGACCCAGATCGTGCGTGTGGCCGGGGCTGATCGCGCCCGGCTCCATCCGCATGATACGGGAGCGCATCTCCGGCGTGATGAAGATGTTTTTGACATCGGTGCGGTAATCGAAAACTTCCATCCAACCTAACCCCCCAAGCCCCCTTCCCGCGAGGAAGGGGGAGACGTAGGGGCGCACAGCGTGCGCCCGCTCAGCCCTCAGTCCTGCCCCCTCAGATAGGTCTTGACGATGTCGCCGACGAGACGGACATCGGCGACGGCATCGCGGCCGGGTGTGATCGGTTGCGTGCCGGTGCGGATGCAGTGACCGAAGTGCAACAGTTCGAGTTTGAACGGGTTGTCGTGCCAGGCGTAGTCTTTACGCCACGCGGTGCGGTCAGCGTCCATGCCATGCAACGTAACGTACGACGGCAGGCCGCGCGCGAAGCCGGTCGGGAAGGAGACGAGCACGCGCTCGCGGGAGCCGTAGATTTCCAGTGTCTCCTTGAAATCCCACAATTCCGGCAGGTCCACCCACGAGCAGACAGCGCGCTTGCCGTCCGCGTATTCGAGGACGGTGCTGATCGCGCGGCCGTTCGCCCAGATTTCCGCACTGAGGACGCGGGCTGGCGGGCCGAACAGGCCGTGCAGGTTGCCGATGTCGTGGATCATGCTGCCGAGGATGATGCTGTAGGCATTGTTGATCTCCTGCGGCAGTGTGCCCGGTCGGAAGCCGAGCGCCTCACCGACGAGGAAATCGTGGTCGGCGCGGGACTGCTCGCGGACGCCCGCCGGGAGATCGTTGAAGCGATGAACCTTGAATTCCGCCGTGTGCAGGTCATTGTCTGGGTGCAGGTGGTTGACCTGGATAAATCGCACGTCGGACATCTCGGCGACGCGCGTTTGCGCGAACTGGTACGCGGGTTCGTGCCGCTTCATGTAGGCGACCATCAGGATCGTGCCAGCTTTTTCCGCCGCAGCAGCCATCTCCTCCGCCTCCTCGGCGGTTGTACACATCGGCTTCTCGACAAGAACGTGCTTGCCTGCCTCGGAGGCGGCGATGCTCGGTGCGGCGTGTGAACCGGAGGGGCAGACGATCACCCCATCAATGTCGCCCCGCACCATCTCCCGATAGTCGAGGAAGCGTCGCTCGGGCGGTACGCCGTATTCGTCGCCGACGACTTCCAGCAGTTTCGGCGACAGGTCCGCGAGGCCGCCGATCGCGAACTGATCATCCAACTCGCGCAAATGCGGCAAATGCTGGATCTGCGCAATCGCCCCGCACCCAATAATGCCAATCTTCAACCTTGCCACAGTAATCCCCTTCCCGGTAATCCGAAAAACACAAGCGCAGAGGACGCGGAGAAAAGCAAGAGAGAATGATTATAGAGCGCATTTTCACGTTTCTGTGAATCTTCTCTGCGCTCTCTGCGTCCTCTGCGCTTAATCGGTCCCGTCCCCAGAACCGGCGGTGATGGGTGGGAGGCGGGCAAGGAGTTCGTTGAGGGCGGCGTAGCGGCGGTCGCGCTCCAGCAGGAGTTGATCGCGTTCCTCCGGGGTGTAGGTGAAGAAGCCCGCGCCCGTCTTCGTGCCGAGGCGTCCCTGGGCGACGAGATCGTGCAGGATTTGCGGCATTTTAAACCGCTCGCCGTAGGCGCGCTCCATTGTCCCGGCGGCGCTCTCCCAAACATCGAGGCCTGCCATATCGGCGATCAGGAATGGTCCGAAGAAGGGCATGCGGAAACCAAAGGTGCTGCGGCAAACTTCGTCCACCTCGCGCGGCGAGGCGAGGCCGTCCTCCACACAGGCGAGCGCTTCGCGGAACAGGGCATTCTGGATGCGATTCGCGACGAAGCCCGGCGCGCTGCGGACAACGACCGGGCGCTTGCCGATGGCGCGCAGGAAGTCCACGACCCGCGCGACAGCGGTGGGATCGGTCGTGTCGTGCGGGATGACCTCGACACCGGGCGTCCATTCGGGCGGGTTGAACCAATGCAGGCCGAGAAAGCGTTCAGCATTCAGGACATGCTCGGCGAGGTCGTCAATCGGAAACGAGGAGGTATTTGAGACGATCACGGCGTCCGGTCGCGC
>JALYXG010000552.1 GCA_030947205.1 Chloroflexota bacterium | reverse complement strand
TTCGGCGGCGGGCGCGGCAAGTCGGTCGAACTCGCACACCGCCTCGGCAACTACATTCGCGCCGCGTGGAATGGCTCGGCGGAGGACGACCTCTTCCTGTTCATCCTCGTCTGCGCCGCCTTGATGTACTTCTTCGCCTATTTCTCGATGTGGTGGATTTTCCGCTCGCACTGGCTTTCACCGACGCTCGGCGTGGCCGGGTTGATCCTGCTCGTCAACCTCGGCTACGACCGCGTGGACAGCGGCGTCTACCTGTTCCTCTTCCTACTCGTCGTCATTCCACTCGCGATCCGCTTCTACGCCTTCCAGCAGCAGGCGGAATGGCGCACGGCGCACATCAAATTCCCAGACTCGCTCGGCTGGCGGTTCATGTCCGTCGCGACGGGGTTGTCGCTGCTCCTGCTCTTCGTCGCCTATCTTGTGCCTTTTTCGGTCCATGGCGGCCCGATCCACACCGCATGGGAGCAGGCATCCGCACCGTGGGACAATCTCGAAGGGCGCTGGGAGCGCTTCTTTCCGAGCATCGAGGGGCGTGGGCGGACGCGGAACACCTTTCCCGGCTTCGCCGCCTTCGGCGACACGTTCCAACTCGGTGGTGGCCTGAACCTCCCGGACGATCCGGCGCTGGCGCTGAAATGCGACAACATTCCCGCGCAGTACGTCAAGATGAACACGTACGATTTCTACACCGGCCACGGCTTTAAAAAGAAAGTGCCGGACGATTTCAAGGCGCAGCAGCCGGACGGCAGCACCTACGACCCGCGCGTCTCGCTCGATGCGGGCAAGGCCGTGCCGCTCCCTGCCGCCGCCGACCAGACCGCGAAGAGCGCCAGCTGCGCGACGCAACTCTTCCGCCCGCGCGGCAATATCCTGCCCGTCACGGGCGCGCAACTCGAGCAGATCAACACGCAAACACTGGTTAGCCTCGGTTGGCAGAGCTTCAACCTGGCCGGGACGACAATCCCGCCCGACGCCGCGAACCCCGTGCCCGCGCCGCTCGCCGACCTCGTCAAGAAGGTTTCCAGCCTGCAAGGGCTGACGATCCCGACCGACACACCGCCGACGTTGCGACCCGGCGCGCAGGGGCAGGCGACGCTGCAACGCGACGGCACGCTCGTCGTCTACGTGCCCGCGACGACGCCGACGACTTTCACACCCGAGCAGTTGGCGCAACTCGTCGCTCGCACGCAGCAGCAGAGCGCCGCGCAGGGCGCGCAGCCGCCGCGCATCCTCCGCGTGACGATCGTGCAGGCCCCCGTCCTCCAGCCGACGCCCTCGCCCGCACCGAGCGCCGTGTCGCCCGCCGTTGTCGGCGCGCCAAGCCCCCCACCGACGGCCACACCGGGTGTGACGACGACGGCCCAGTCTGCCCTTGCGCCGCTGGATCGCCGCTTCGATGCGATCACCGAGGAGCAGAATCGCCTCGCCGCCACGCTGATTCAGACCCAGGTCGTCGTCGAAAATGGTAAGGTGACGGCGATCTTGTATCGCGGGCAGGCGCCGAACTTCTCCGATATTGACGAGGTGATTTCCACCACGCCTGTCCCGGTCGGCAAAGACGTGACCGAATCTGTCCGTGTCAGCGAGGCGACCGACGAGATGCTGCGCACGGCGCCGACGCAACTGCCGAAGTGGACGGAGCGGTACACGCAGTTGCCGGATGGCATCACGCAGCGCACTGCCGACCTCGCACAAAGCCTCGCGAAGGGCACGACGAACCAGTACGACTACGCGGCGGCGGTCGAAAAATACCTGCGCGAAAACTACCTGTATCAGGAAAAGATCAGCCTGCCGCCCTTCGACCGCGATGTGACCGACTACTTCCTCTTCCAGTCGAAGCAGGGCTACGGCGAGTATTTTTCGACAGCGATGCTCACGCTTCTGCGGCTCAATGGCGTCCCGGCGCGCGAGGTCGTCGGCTACCTCCCCGGTGGGCGCGCGGAGGACGGGCGATTCGTCTCGCTGGAAAATCAGGCGCACGCCTGGGTGGAAGTTTACTTTCCGCAATACGGCTGGATCACCTTCGACCCGACGCCGCGGCCCGGGATCCCGCCGATCACGCACGGACCGCAGGTGCTGCCGCCGCCGGTGAACGCGACCGATCCCGACGCACAGGCTGTCGGCGATCTCGCGGGCGGGCAGGACCGCCTCGATGCCCGCGGTGAGGATCGCCTGCGCCAACTCGATGACGAACTGAACGGCGGATTCGGGGGCGGCGGCGCCTACATTCCCGCGAACCAGCAGCGCCAAATCAGCCCGCTTTTCTTCCTGATTCCGCTCCTGTTCGGGTTGTTCGCGCTCGCAGTCGCCTTCCTCTGGCTCCGCACCTTCCGGGGTATGGGTGGTGCGACGCAGTGGTACGCCCGCATGACCCGCGCGACAGGTCTCGCCGGTCTTGGACGCTGGAATCGGACGACGACGCCCTTCGAGACCGCGACGGCGGTGGCGCGACGGCTACCCGGTAGCAAGGATTCCGCGATGTTGATCGCGCAGCGCTACGCCGAGGAGCATTATGCCGGTCGCATCCCAACCAAAGCCGACGCTGCGGAGACGCGTACGGCATGGATGAAATTGCGCAAACTCGTCGTACAAAGCGCGCTGCCGGGCAACCGGCGCAAAGACCGCAAAACGGCGGAAGATGCGCCACCGATCCAGCCACGCGGTCGCCGCCAACGGTAAGAAGGGAATGTCGCGCGCATGCGCTGGCTGAAGTGGGGCATTGGCGGCCTTTTGTGCCTTGGCCTGATCGCGGGTGGTGTCGTCATGGCGTTCTCGTGGCGCGTCGCGCATGAGGTCGCGTCGGTTGAGCGGACGATTGTCGTGCCGCTCCCCACTGTGGTTGCGGTCGCAACTGCGGCGCCGACCGTATCGCCAACGACGGTTGCGACGGTGAATGGGCCGACGCCGACCGCTCCTACAATGCCAACGGCTCCTCCGGCCCCGACAGCCACCGCCGTCGCGGCGCCGAACGCCGGGCAAGTCTTGCGCGATGGCGTGAAAGCGGCGGTCAATGAACCCGACGGCCATGAAGCGGTGTGGAAGGGGCAGCAGTATGTCCATATCCTGCTGCTCGGCCTCGACCGCCGCGACGACGAGCCGACCCGCTCGGACACGATGATTATTGTCACGGTGGACTTGTGGGACGGCGTCGCGAGTATGCTCAGTATCCCGCGCGACCTCGTCGTCCCGATTCCCGGTCATGGGGAGGATCGCGTCAACGCCGCGTATGCCTACGGACAGTTGGCGCATCCCAATGATCCGGTTGCCGGGCCTGCATTGGCGGTTCAAACCGTCTCCCGGCAGTTCAAGGTGCCGATCGAGCACTATCTCCAGGTGGATTTTAACGGCTTTCGCGGCGCGGTGGACGCGGTTGGCGGCGTTGACATCAATGTGACGGAGACGATTGACGACCCGGAATATCCGACGGACGACTACGGCTATAAGCATATCCACTTCGATCCGGCTTGCTACCACATGGGCGGCGAGCAGGCGCTCGAATATGCGCGCACGCGCCATTCCGGCAGTGACGATCAGCGGCGCGACCGGCAGATGCAGGTAATGCAGGCCGTGCTCGACCGAACAGGCGACCTCGACGCCGCGCGCCGTCTGCCGGAGATCGTCAAATCACTCGGCGCGTCGGTGCAGACGAGCATCCCGTGGGAAGGGCAACTGTCGCTGGCGCGTATGAGCCGTCGCATCAATGCGACCGGCGTCCAGCGCTTTTCGATTGGGCCACCGATGGTCAGGCCGACGATTACGCGCTATGGTGCGTGGGTCTACATCGGCGATTGGCCCGCGATCGGTGATCTCGTCCGCGAAGCGACCGATCCGAAGCGGCCGATTCAGCAGGATCGGCCGACAACCCAGGAGAGCGGCACGCATGACCTCACCAACGCCAGCCCTGCGCCCCGTTGTGGTGCTCGGTAGCATCAATACCGATCTCGTCGTCCGCGCAGCGCATTTCCCGCGCCCCGGCGAAACGATGCACGGCTCCGATTTCGCGGTGATTGGCGGCGGCAAGGGGGCGAATCAGGCGACCGCCGCCGCACGGCTCGGCGCGCCGGTACAGTTCGTCGGCGCAGTCGGAACTGACGACTTCGGCACGCGCCGGATCGAGGAACTGGCCGAGGCGGGTGTGGATGTTGCCGGCATCGTTCGCATCCCGGACAGCCCGACGGGCGTCGCACTAATCACCGTCAATGCGCAGGGCGAAAACACGATCATCGTCGCCGCCGGTGCGAACTGGCGCGTGATGGAGGAACACATCTCCGGGACGATGCTGGCGATGGCGGCGGGTGGCCTGCTCGTCGCGCAACTCGAACTGCCGCTCGAAACGACCGCCGCCGGCCTCGCCCGCGCGCGCATGGCGGGCCTGACAACGCTCCTCAACACCGCCCCCTACAATCCCGAGGCCCGGAGCCTGCTCCACCATGTGGACATCCTCGTCGCGAACGAGGTGGAGGCGGGCGATCTCGCCGAATGGGCGAGCGTGGTGACCGAAGAGAATGGCGCGGATGTCGCGGCACGGCTTTGGGCGCGCGGCCCACAAACGGTGATCGTCACGCTCGGCGCGGCGGGCGTGATCGTCGCGACGGCTACGGAAACGACGCTCATTCCCGCGCCGCGCGTGCAGGTCGTGGACACAACCGGCGCGGGCGACTGCTTCACGGGCGCGTTCGCCGCCGCACTCGTCGGCGGGGCGGAGATAGACGAGGCCGTGCGGCGGGCGGTCGCGGCGGCGAGTTATTCGACGACGATTTTCGGCGCCACGACCGGCATGCCGACGACGGAACAACTGGATGCGTTCGTACGTTCAATGAGCGCGTCGTAGCGATCGGTAAAGGAGACACACATGCAGGAAAATGGCGCCCCACTCGTACAATTTGGGCCGGGTGGCGAGCAGTGGTGGCAGATACCGCCGGGTGCGTCACTCGTCGCGAGTGAAGGCGTCACGGTCGGCACCGTTCTGTCCGTCGGGACGGCGTATCTGCGCGCTGGGGACTCGATGCTGGCGGGTGGCGATCTGTACGTGCCGCTGCAAGCGATCGGCGGCTACGATGCCGCGTCGAATGTTGCCCACCTCACCGTGACATCCGAGGCGGTGCGCGCGATGTTCGGCAACGCGCCCGCGAACGACGCCTATTCGTTACAGGCGATGCACCCAAACACACTCCCGTTGCCGATGACCGCGCCGCCGACCGCTGTGCGCGAACTGAACATCGCACTGCGCGAGCAGGAAGTTGTCATCACCGTGCTCCCGAACGTCGTGAGAGAAGTGCTCGTCCGCCGCGAACTGCGGAGCAACGAAGTAACGGTAACCGAAACCGTGCGGAAAGAAACCGCGCATGTTGAGGTGGAACGGGAGACGCCGTAGGTATTCCATTGGTGGCGTAGGCTTCAGCCTACGTCACCATCAATCTGCGGTCATTTTCCGTCGGGCCACGGCGCGATCAGCGGCGCGTCGTCGCGAACGGCGAGCAGGGCGACGCGTTCACCCGGATACTTGAGCAGGTTGTTGTTCCAGCCGACAAGCCATCCGTCCGCACCGGCGCGCATCTCGCTTTCGGGAATCGGGCGGCCCCACAAGTCCACCATGCGCGCCAGCAGATCGCCCGCCACGAAGGCATCGCCCGGCATCAGCAATGGCTCGATGATCCCGGTCGCCCGTGCGCGGATCGAATCATCCTCCCGTGTCGGGAAGTCGGGAGCAACGATCCTGACGCCCGTCGGCTGGCGGATTTCGCCGTCCACCATCCCCGCCCAGACCAAGGTGTTCTCGATGCCCTGCACCGCCGCCTCGACCGCCGCCCAGTCAACGCCTATCCCCATGCCGAGTTCGAGCGTCAGGGCCGGGATGCCCGCCTCGTTGACAGCTGCGCCCGCGACCGAGCGATGCAGCTCGCGTTTGACGTACTGCTCCGGTGTCGTTTCGTTGACGAGGGAGAGACCGAATGCCCGCGCGAGGTCGTCCAGCCGAGCGGCGAGCGATTCGGCGCGCGGTTTGTCGCCGTCGCCGTCGTACAAAACGCGGTCGCGGATGATGAACGGCACGGAGAGGATGCTCGCGTTGTGTAGATCGAGCAGGAGGTCCGCACTCGGCTTGACGTGCGACCAAATCGTGCGCGCAATCGTCTCGAAGATGCTCGGCGGATCGGGGGATTCCGCTTCCGGGCGCGGAGTGCGGGTCGGGAAGGTCCGGTTGGGATCGTTGCGGTCGTAATATGCGGTGCGCGAGGCGGTGCGCAGACCGGCCGGGTTGAGCGACGGC
>JALYXG010000547.1 GCA_030947205.1 Chloroflexota bacterium | reverse complement strand
GAACTGCATGCCACCGACATCTACATTTGGGCACGAGATATTGACCTCGATACCCGCAATCCCCGGCGCTTCGTCCAACAATCGCGCCATTTCGGCATAGTCGTCCACATGCTCGCCGCTAATATTGACGAGCACCTTCGTCTGCCACCGCTCCCAAATCGGGGCATACGTACGGATTGTCTCGTGAATGCCAGGGTTCTGAAGGCCGATACTGTTCAGCATGCCGGCGTGCGTCTCGGCGATCCGGGGCATCGCGTTGCCCTTGCGCGGTCGGGGCGTCGTCCCCTTCGAGACGATGCCGCCAAGCCGCTGAATGTCCATGATCCGCGCGTACTCGATCCCGTACCCGAACGTCCCGGAAGCGACGAGGACCGGATTAGACAAAACGAGTTCGCGGGCATTCCGTGGCGCGAGATCAGTGGCGAGATTCACGACCATGTCAGCGTCTCCATGCTGAATACTGGCCCTTCGGTGCAGGTACGCTCGTAACCACGGGACGTCTCGACGACGCAGCCAAGGCAGACGCCCATGCCGCACCCCATCTGCTGCTCGATGCAGATTTGCACGGGCGGCGTGCGCACGCCCCGATGCTGCTCCACCTTCGCACGCAGCGAGCGGAACATCGGGTTCGGCCCGCACGCAAAGATGCCATCCGCCCAGTCGAGATATTCCGGCATCAGATCGGTCACGAAGCCGTGATGCCCCAGTGTCCCGTCGTCGGTCGCGCGGATTACCTCGACCTGCTCCGGGAGATAATGGAGCGGCAAATGCTTCTCCGCCGTCTGCGTGCCGACGAGCAACACGATCTCCGCGCCCTTCGGCAATTCTTCATCCGCGAGCATCACCAGCGGCGCGATGCCGACGCCGCCCGCGACCATCAGCAGATGCCGCTGATTCCCCGCCACGGTGAAGGCGCTGCCGAGCGGTGCGAGCAGGTCCAGCGTTTCGCCCGCTTTCCGCTCCAGGAGCCACGCCGAGCCGCGCCCGACATTCTGGACGAGGATCAGCCCTTCATCCGTTGCCGGGTCCACGCGCAAGAGCGACATTGGGCGGCGCAAGAGCGGGTCCCACTGCTCCGCGTTCCCTACTGTGCGGATGTGCACGAACTGCCCCGCCCGCGCCTGCGTCGCCACATTGTGCGGCAGCCGCACCCGCAGCACGCTGCTCCCGCGCCCGGCAGGCTCATTCTCGATAATCGGCGCGCTGAACATCTGCATAACGGCGGCGTGGCCCCCACTCAGTCCTCAGTCCTCAGTCCTCAGTCCTTCCCCCTAATACCCCCGCCCCACGAAACTCCGGTAATCCGGCAGTGGCTGCACGGTATATGCCTCATTGCCGACGCGCATCGCTTCGATCATCGCGCGGGCGGTGTCCATGCTGGTGATGCACGGGATGCCGCGCTCTACCGCCGCGCGGCGCATCAAAAAGGCGTCGGCGATCTCGCGGTCTACCGGGCCGGGCGTATTGATGACGGCGTGGACGGTGCCGTTCGAGATCAGGTCGAGCATGTCGGGCGCTCCCTGGCCGATCCGGTGCGCAATCGCCTGCACCGGGATGCTGTGCGCCTCCAACCACGACGCCGTCCCCTCCGTCGCGTAGGTGTGAAAGCCCATGCGGACGAGCAGTTCCATGATCTCGGCGTACTCGTCCGTCTTATCGCTGTCCTGCAACGAGACGACGACGCTGCCGCGCTCCGGCAGGGACATCCCGGCGGCGGCAATCGCCTTGATGAAGGCGGGGGCGAAGGCACGGTCAATCCCCATCGCCTCGCCGGTGGATTTCATCTCCGGCCCGAGGCCGACTTCCACACCGCGCAGTTTCGCCATCGAGAAGACCGGCGCCTTGACGGCGACGAGCGGGCGGCGCGGCCACAGACCGCCCTCGTACCCCTGCTCCTTCAAACTCTTGCCGAGCATGATATTCGTCGCCAATTTGACCATCGGCACGCCCGTTACCTTCGACAGGAACGGCACCGTGCGGCTGGCGCGCGGGTTCACTTCGATTACATACAGCCGCGCGCGATAGATGACGTACTGAATATTCATCAGGCCGCGCACGCCCATCGCCAGCGCGATCCGCGTTGTGTACTCGACGACCTGCTCGACCTCAGTTGGGTAGAGGTTGACGCCGGGATAGACGGCGAACGAGTCGCCCGAATGGACGCCCGCGCGCTCGATATGCTCCATCACGCCGGGGATCAGCACATCCGTGCCGTCGCAGATCGCGTCCACCTCGACCTCTTTGCCGGCGAGGTATTTGTCGATCAGTACCGGCTTGTCCGACAGCAGGACGGCGCGGCTCAGGTACGCGCGCAAGTCCTCCTCCGTATGCACGACCTCCATCGCCCGACCACCGAGCACGTACGACGGCCGCACGAGGACCGGATAGCCAATCGCCTCCGCCGCGATCTCCGCATCGAGCAGCGTGCGGACGGCAGTTCCCGGCGGCTGCGGGATGCCAACCTGCCGCAGGAACTTCTCGAACCGCTTGCGGTCCTCCGCGAGGTCAATCGTCTCCTGCCCCGACCCGAGAATCCGCACACCGAGCGCCGCCAGTGGCCCCGCGAGATTGATCGCTGTCTGCCCACCAAACTGCAACACAACGGGCGGCGTGTCGGGAGCGGCCCCCTCCCCCGCCATTGGGGAGAGGGGAGATTGTCGAGCATGTGAGCCGTTCGTCTTGGCTGACGGCACCGCTATGGCGGTAGAGATGACTGACGCTCCGGCATTCACGGCGGCGACTAATACATCTCCTTCCTTCACTCCCCCTTCCCCCGTGGGGAAGGGGGCAGGGGGGTTAGGGCCGCCCGCCCCCTCATGATACAAAATGTCCATCACGCCCTCTTCATCGAGCGGCGTGATGTAGAGGCGATCTGAGGTGTCGAAATCGGTGCTGACCGTTTCCGGGTTGTTGTTCAGCATGATCGAGCGGACATTGGCGGCGTGAAGCGCGTGCGCCGCCTGGACACACGAATAGTCGAACTCGATCCCCTGACCGATACGGATCGGGCCGCTGCCGATCACGACTGCTTTCGGGCCGGGCAACGGTTCCGCCTCGTTCTCGTCCTCATAAGTCGTGTAGAAATAGGGCGTCGCCGCGTCGAACTCAGCCGCGCAGGTGTCCACCATCTTGCAGACCGGCACGATGCCAACCGCGCGCCGCCGCGTCGCGATCGCCATTTCCGGCGTCCCGGTCAGCCGTCCGAGCCAGGCATCACCGAAGCCCATCCGCTTCGCTTCCCAGAGCAGTTCGTCGGTCAGTGGTTCGCGCTGAATGCGGTTTTCCATCTGGACAATCGCGTCGAGGCGGCGGATGAACCACGGGTCAATGCCCGTCGTCGCGGCAATCGTGTCCGCAGGCATCCCACGCCGCAGCGAGGCCATCAGCGCCCAGAGCCGCTGGTCGTTCGGGCGGCGCACGAGGTCATCGAGGATGTCCGCGCCCGCCGGGCCATCCCACGTTTTCTCTTCCCAGCCGAGGTCGCGGTCGTCCCATTCGAGCGAGCGCACCGCTTTTTGCATCGCCGCCTCGAATGAGCGATCAATCGCCATCACCTCGCCCGTCGCCTTCATCTGCGTGCCGATCGTCCGCTCGGCGCGGTAGAACTTGTCGAACGGCCAGCGCGGGATTTTCAGGACACAGTAATCGAGGGCGGGTTCGAAGGCGGCGGTCGTCTTCGCCGTCACGGCGTTCGGGATGTCGCGCAGCAACTTGCCGATGGCGATCTTCGCCGCGACGCGGGCAATCGGGTAGCCCGTCGCCTTCGAGG
>JALYXG010000535.1 GCA_030947205.1 Chloroflexota bacterium | reverse complement strand
GCGCGCCGATGCCGCAGCAGGAATACGGGATGCACTTCGACACGATACCCTCCGTCGCCCCGCGCCGCCCGATGGCGCAGGTAACGCCGATCAACTACGCACACGCGCGCCGTAACCCCCTGCGCGTTCGCGAAGACGAAGGCGCGGTCGTCTCGCCACCGTACTATGCGAGCAGCCAGTAAACGCTCCGCGATAATCCTCCGGTGATCTTCCTGCCCGACCTTGCGTTCGGGCAGGATTGCTTTTCGACACGCAGTTCCCGATACTCACACGGCTGTACGAGCGTCAATGCTGGTAGCGTAGGCTTCAGCCTGCGTCCCCGGTAGTCCCTCCCTGGTAGCCGGGCGAGCTTTCCAGCCTGCGACCGTGATGCGGAGACGCAGGCTGGAAAGCTCGTGCTACCAAATGAGCCGTCGCCCGCCTGTCAATCTAGGGGAACCGTACGAAGGCTCCATTCGTTAATCGCGAGGATCGGCCACATCTTTTTCGCTCGTTTCTGATGTGATTCCAATGTGCTGAAGGGAAGGCGGGATGAGGATGAAGATGCGGGGGATGCGGTGGGGCGTCGTTGTGCCGATGCTGCTTGTACTGCTGCTCGCGGCGTGCGGCGGGTCGAAGGCGACATCCACACCGCAAGCGGGGAACGGCGCGCCCGGCCTCCCGGCGGCGACGGGCAACCCGACGGGCGGGCAGAATCTCGACAAAGTGGACAAGATTTTCCTCCAACTCATCGCCGTCTACCAGTCGCAGGGCGTGGATGCCGCCAAGCAGTTCGCGCGCGATCAGGGCCTTGTCACCAAACAGGACGAGGTGCGCGTTACGCTCATTCTGGATAGCGACGATCCGGTCGTCGCGGACAGCACCGCGCTTTCCGTCGGGCGGCTCGGCGGGCGTGTGACGGCGACGATGGGCAATCAACTGGAATTCGTCGTCCCGGCGCAAACGCTGATGGAGTACGGCAAGCAGGCGAACAAGCGGAATTTCTTCGCCGATCTCGCCGATTTCCAGCATGTCCGGGACATCAAGCGCACGCCGACGATGACACCTTCGGTGACGCCGCCCGCCGGGTCGGGCACGCGGAGCGCACAGGGTGCGAAGAGCGAGGGCGTCGCGCTGACGGGTGCGGACAAATGGCAGGCGGCGGGCATCACCGGTAAGGGCGTCAAGATTGGCATCATTGACGGCGCGTTCAACAACTATCAGCAGTTCCTCGGCGGCGTGAAGGTAACGACCAAGTCCTTCCGCACGGATGGGTTGATCGAGGACCCGGAGGAGGCGGAGGCGATCCATGGCACGGCCTGTGCCGAGATCGTTGCGGAGATGGCCCCGGACGCCGAAATCTACCTCACTGCCTTCGATACACCGGGCGAGTTCGTGACGGCGATCCGCTGGCTCGTCGGGACGGTCGGCGTTTCGGTGATTAGCACCTCGATCGGCTTCGACGGTCGCTTTCCGCTCGACGGCTCCAGCCCGCTGGCGCAGGAGATTGACCGGGCGAAAGCGGCGGGCGTCTTTTTCGCCATCTCGGCGGGTAACGAGGCGAGCGGTATCTTCGGCTCGGATGGCGCGGAAGGACACTTCGGCGCGACCTTCGCGGACGGCGACGGCGACGGCTTCCACGATTTTGTCGGCGCGAAGCAGAAGAATGGCCTGCAAGTGAAGACCGGCACCGAACCATTCCGCATCATCCTCAACTGGGATGACTGGCAGCGGCCGCACGTCAACTACGATCTTTTCCTGTACGACATGGCGGGCAAAGAGGTGGCCCGCAGCGACGACAATCAGGCGCGCACTGGGAAGTCGCCCGTCGAGGCGATCCGGGGCAAGGTGGCGCGGGGCACGTATCTGCTCAAGGTGAAGAAAGTCAACCCGAACGACCCCGACCTGCCCTTCAACCTCTTCTTCGGCGGGTCGCAGTTCGAGCAGGTGACGGCGGCGAACAGCCTTTCCACACCCGCCGACGCGAAGGGCGCGTTCACCATCGCGGCGATTGATGTGAAGACGGGTAAGGTCGAGGAATATTCGTCCCAGGGCACGACAATGGACGGGCGCAAGAAGCCGGAAATCAGCGGGCCGGACAACAACTCCAGTTTCGCCTACGCGAGTGCGGGCAACCCATCTTTCCCTGGCACGAGCGCGGCGACGCCCCATGTCGCGGGGGCGGCAGCGCTCTACAAGCAAGCGGTACCGAATGCGACACCGGATGCGACCTTCCGCTTCTTCGCCGACCATGCGCGCAAGCCGCAAGGATCGCTTGCCGGCGACAACATCTCCGGCGTGGGCCTACTCTTTCTCGACGCCGTGCCGCAGGGCGGCAGCACCCGCCCCGCACCGACCGCCGCACCGATCGCCCCGACGCTCGCCGGCACGCCGATGACGGCGGGTGTGACCTTCACGGACAATTTCGCTTCGTCCACCAGCGGCCTGCCCGCGCCGGGCTACCAGAACAGTGAGTATCGCGTCCACGCCGACACCGGCAGCCTGACGCCCATCACCTACCCCCGCTTCGTCCAGCGCGCGGCGAGCGAGACGTATGAGGTGCAGGTGCGCAAAACGGGCGGCGCGGACGACGCCCTGATGGGCATGGAAGTGCGGCGGCTGGACAAGGATAACTACCTGCTCTTCGTGATCGCCAACGATGGACTGTACGGCGCGTTCGCGCGCGTCAACGGTAGCCTCCACGCGGTTGGGGCAGCCGGGGCAAGCCCCGCAATCAAGGTGAACGGCGCGAATTCGCTGCGCGTCACCATAAATGGGACGAAGTTCGCCTTTGCAGTGAACGGCCAGACGGTGACGCAGGTGGACATCGGCGACATCTGGACGCAGGGCGCATTCGGATTCGTCGGTGGCGGCGGAGCGAACGGCCCGGCGGATGTCGCGTTCACGAACTATAGCGTCGTGCTGGGGTAGACGGGGAGTTCGAGGTTCGAAGAAGGGAAAGTCCTCCCCGAACCTCGAACCTCGAACTCCCGTGGTATCATTCCGGCATGGCTATCGGAACGCTCACGCGCACGTCTGCTCACATCCTCGCCGCGCGGACCATTAGCGCCGTCATGCAACCGACGGTGACGATCATCCCGCTTCTGGCGTTGTTCAATGGTTTTCACGAGCCGCGCGTCACTGTGGCCCGCTGGCTCGTTTGGTGCTGCGCGACGATCACCTGCGCGGCGACGCTTCCGGCGATCCTCTTCGTCGTCATGCTGAAGCGCGGCACGATTACCGATCTGTACGTCTCGAATCGGAACGAACGTCCGCTCGCGTACGGCGTGATGATTCTTTGCTATATCGTCGGGACGGAACTGACGATCCGGGTCGTCGCGCCACGCCGGACGATGTTGCTGATGGCGGCGATGACGCTTTGCCTCATCATCGGCGCGGGCGTGAACCAGTTGGTATGCAAATTCAGCCTCCACGCGATGAGCGCTGCGGTCGCTGCGGTCGCGCTTCCGATGGCCTATGGCGCCGCGTTCCTGCCCGTCCTCTTAGTGATCGGCGCGGTCGGCTGGGCGCGTCTGACGCTTCGGGCGCACACGCCGGGGGAGATCTCGGCGGGGGCGTTTGTGGGGGCGGTCGTCGGGATGCTCGTCTTCACGATGTTGTAGAAG
>JALYXG010000526.1 GCA_030947205.1 Chloroflexota bacterium | reverse complement strand
CGCATCCGCGTGTCAATCAGCGCGCGCTCGGTGTCGCTGAGATGGTACGGCGCGTCCTTCGCGTCGAGCGCGATCTGCTCGACGTCACCGTCTATCAATTGCTGGATCGCCGCGACATCCGCCGCGTTCTCGATGTTGAACCCGCCGAACTTTATGTAGCGGATGATCCCGTGTTCATCGAGGAAGATGCCGTTCGGGATCAGTTTGTAGTCGTAGATCGCCGCGAGAGTGTTGTCGCGGTCAATGACGGTTGGGAAGGTCGCGCCCGCACGTTCCGTCCATGGTCGGGCGGCTTCCGCGCCCTGATTATCCACCGCGACGGAGACGAACCGGAAATCCTTGTCGGCGTTGCGCTCAACGAATTGCTGCCACCCGGGCAGCTGATCGCGGCAGCGTCACCAACTCGCCCAGAAGAAAAAGAGCGTCTTCGTCCCCCGGACCGCGCCGGGGCCGAGTTCGCCGCCATCGAGCCGTGGCAGCGCCCAATCCGGCGACTGCTCGCCGAGACGAACGCCGGTCTGAACCGTCGTTGCCATCAGAACCCCCTTTTCTACGTATCAACTCGCTTACGCCGTATTCCTGTCATCATCGCACAACGGCGCGTATCCGAAGGGTATTCCCCATTGCTTTCCGAAAAAGGGAACGGCGGCACCTTTGTGTGCCGCCGTCATCCCTCTTCGTATCATCCAGACCGGATGGCTTTCAATCTCCTACGGCACCGCCCATTGCCGGGGCCGGGATCGGGAAGATGCCGCCCTTCAACGGTTCGCCATCGTCCCAATACGCGGGCGCGCCCATCTCGGGCATATCGAGGCCGGCGAGTTCGTCTTCCGGCTTCGAGCGGAGACCCATCAACCGATCACAGAGCGTGAAGAAGACATACGAGATGCCGCCCGCCCAGAGGATGATGACGAGCGCACCAATGGCCTGCGCACCCAGTTGGCTCGCGTCGCCGAAGAATAAGCCCTTCACCTGCGTGCCACCGTAGTTGGCCGTACCATCCGCGAACAAGCCGACCGAGAGCACGCCCCAGATGCCGCAGACGCCGTGTACCGAGATTGCGCCCACGGGATCGTCAATCCGCAGCTTCTTGTCTATGATCGCCACGCTGAAGACGACGATGGTGCCCGCCACGGCGCCGATGATGAAGGCGCTGATCGGCGAGACGTAGCCGGACGGGGCGGTGATTGCGACGAGGCCCGCGAGCAGGCCGTTGCAGGTCATCCCCGCGTCCGGTTTGCCATTCAGATACCACGTCAGCAGCATCGCCGCCATCGCCCCAGCGGACCCCGCCAGCATCGTCACCGTGGCGATCAGACCGATGCGGAGCGCGCCGTTACCGGACGCGCCGAGCGTGCTGCCGGGGTTGAAGCCGAACCAGCCGAAGGCGAGGATCAATGTGCCAATGATGGCGAAGATCATGTTGTGGCCGGGGATGACATTGCTCGACCCGTCCTTGTTGTACTTTCCGAGTCGCGCGCCGAGCACATATGCCCCCGCGAGGCCGGTGAAGCCGCCGACCGCGTGGACGACGCCGCTCCCCGCGAAGTCAATATATCCCTGCCCCAGACCTTTCTTGCCGAGTTGCGACAGCCAGCCGCCACCCCAGGCCCAGTTGCCGAAGATCGGGTAGATGATCGTGCTGATGAAGAAGCCATAGACGCAGAACGCGCTCCACTTCCACCGCTCCGCCATCGCGCCCGTCGGGATCGTCGCCGCAGTGTCCATGAAGACCATGTTGAAGAGGAAGAGGACGGCGATGCCGACATCGTACGTGCCATCGGACAGGAAGAAACCTTTGTGGCCGATCAGCCCCCAATCCACGCCGCCGAGATGGATCGTCAGTTCCTGATTGAGGCCCGAAAGGCCGCCGAGGTTCGGGACGCCGACATTGCCGATGCCGCCGAACTGGAAAGCAAACCCGCAGAAGAAGTAGCCGAGCATGCCGAGGAAATAAATGCTGAAGTTCATCGCCATCACATGCAGCGCGCTCTTGCGGCGACAGAACCCTGTCTCCACCAGCGCGAAGCCGAGCTGCATGAACATGACGAGGAAGCCGGCAATGAGCGTCCAGGTATAGTTGATGCCGAGGCGGTTCTGATTGACTTGCGTCGCGAGTTGCGTTGCGAACGGCTCGCTCTTCGCCGCCTTATCCGCGTCAGCCTGCGTGATGTTCGCGGGCGCGACGCCGACAATCCCCGTGTCGGAGCCGATCACGAGGCCGGACGCATCCCGCGCGACCTCCGCATCTTTCTTGCTGCTCGGCAGCGATACGACGATGCCAATCAACGCCACGATCAGCAGGATCGCTGTCGCGACGAGCACACCGGTCTTGACAGAGAAGCCACCTTGCTTCACTCCCCCGCTACTCGTGCCGGCCCCCGTGCCGGCAAGGTTTCCCGTTGCCACAAACCCATCCTCCTCATCGCTCCCCGGTGCGCCCCGGAAACGACGGACCGAGTGCCGGTACCTCCGGCACACCCCCTATGAAACCCAAGTAGA
>JALYXG010000505.1 GCA_030947205.1 Chloroflexota bacterium | reverse complement strand
CGACCGTCCTCACCGGTGCGCAGGTCGTGCTGGCGGACATCACGACGCCGCAGACCCGCGCGCGGATGATGAACATCTATCAGGCGATCTTCTTGTGCGCGGTCGGCATCGGGCCGTCGCTCGGCGGTGTAGTGGCGGACGCCTTCGGAATATCCGCGCCATTTTATGCCTTTGGCTTCCTCAGTCTGCTCGCCGGCTTGGTCTGCTTCCTCCAGGTGCCCGAAACGCGCCATCTCGCCCGCGCCCGCGCCGCCGCGTCGTCGCAACCCGCGATCTCCATGCGGCAAGCACTCGGCATCCTGCTTCGGAAGCGCGGCTTCCTGCTGATCGGTTTCGTGACCTTCGTGCAATACTTCGCCCGCACGGGCGCGCTCTTCAACATCGTGCCGATCATTGGCCGGGATCGCCTCGGCCTCAGCGCCTCCGCGACGGGGTTCGCGATCAGCATCGCCTCCTTGATGAACTTCGCGACGATCCCCCTTTCGACGATCCTGATGGGCCGCTGGGGGCGCCGGGGTGGGATCATTCCGGGCACGATCGTCTGTGGCGCGGCGTTTGCCTGTTTGGCGGTCGCGTTCAACTATCCTGTCTACATCGCCGGGATGTTCCTGTGGGGGATCGGCGGCGGTGTCGGCGGTTCCGCACCCGCCGCCTACGCCGCCGACATGGCGCCGCCCGGCGCCAACGGCGTGACGATGGGCATTTATCTCACCCTCGCGGATGCCGGGTACGTCGTCGGCCCCTTCCTGCTCGGCTGGATCAGCGACATGGCGGGCGCGGGTACGGCGCTCTTCATCACCGCCGGGCTGTTCGCCATCGCCGTCACGCTGTTTGCCCTCTTCGCGCCCGAAACCGTCCACGGTCGGAACCGCCGCACACCGAGAGAAGTTGCCGCCGTGGCGGATTAACGCCTCCCTAAACCCCTCCCCTTTCCCTTCATCTGCGGGTCACGCGTTTCGCGCCCTTGCTGACGGCGAGATCATACGCCTCGGCGAGCAATGGCCGCACCACGGCCTGGAATGTTACCGCGCTGGGATTGAGCACACAGACCCAATACTGCCGTCCATACACCGGATGCGGCAGCAGTTGATCCAGAGCGGTGAAGTCATGGCCGCGCTCGCCGTCATCATCCGCAGCGGCACGGGGCGGCTCTGCGCCGAACAATGCGCGAGAGGTTTCCCGACTGACGCCGATATTCAGCCGGAAGACGCCTGGGCGGTTGAGATTGGAGGCGGAGTCAAAATCACCGTAATCTTTGGTCACAATCGTGGCGAACGGAAACCGCCGATCGGGAGGGAGGGTGCGGTCAGGGTCGTAGAAAAAGAAGGTGTCGCCCCATGCTACTTCAGGAGATCCCGCGTCCTGCGATGCAACGACGACATCCACGCCGACAAACGTATCGGTGATGTATTGGGTGATCGAGGTTTCATCCATGGGCATGTCCTCCCTTGCTTGTATGCGGCGTTCCGCGCACTCCAGACTACAGATATACGATACAACTCAGATGCAAGAGTGGAGGGTTGGATCGGCACGCTACCTTTCAGGTGAAAGGCATCGTGGCGCGTGGAGCCAGTATCCTTAGCGAAATGAGCGCTCGTATGATAGAAAGCAGCGTATGGACCGATCACAATGATTGACATAAGCCTCTAGAAAGCACTTGAGACTTTTACATGATGATACGCACCCACCTACGAACAATCGAGCTGGCGCGGGCTGGGCAGATTAGCGTCCAACAGGTGCGCAACTATGAAGCCAGTGGGTTGATACCGCCAGCCGAACGCAGTCCGGGCGGTTATCGCCTCTACACGCAGAAACATCATGTCGCACTCAAAACCGCCCGAACTCTGGTCGGTGGCTATGGCTGGCAGCGGACACGGGCGATGATGCAGGCGGTTCACCGGGGCAACCTTTCCGTCGCGCTCGCCCTGATTGATGAGCGCCATGCTGAACTGGCCAGCAAACGCCTCCAGGTTGAGCAGACGCTGACCGCCCTGAGCACGTTAACCGCGCAATCCGCTCCTCCGGTCCTTACACGCCATTCACAACGACTCCGCGTCGGAGAGGCGGCAAAGCACATGGGCGTGCGTGTCTCGGCACTGCATTTCTGGGAACAGCAGGGTCTTTTGCACCCTGGACGCGAAAAGAGCAGTGGGTATCGTCTGTATGACGAGCAGCAAATGCGTCGCCTGCGCGTCGTGGTTCTGCTCAGGGATGCTGGCTACGACTTCGACGCGATCCGCACAACGCTGGATGATCTGGCGGCAGGGCAGCCAGGCAAGGCCATCGCGGCGGCGGAGAAGAGGCGCGCAGAGATCGCCAGGACGAGTTGGGCCTGTCTCGCAGCGATGTCCTCTTTTCAGGGGTATATCAGCGAGTTTTGGGCGGAACTTTGTACCTCCTTATGACCTTTTTCCCTTTCGCGGGGGGAGGCCGGGGGTTAGGAATGCACCCTTCATCCCGTAGTGATGTACCGCTCCAGCAGGTCGTACGTTCGGGCGGTGTTTTCGCCAACGGGCGTGTGGATGGCGGCGACGAGATCGGTCGCACCGGCAGCCGCGAGCGCGCGGAGGGATGCGAGCACCGTCGCTTCGTCACCGACGAGTGCGACATCGGCTGGGCCTGCCGCGCCTTCTTTGTCGAGCACCGCGCGATAGGAGGGCAGTTGCCCGTACCGCGCGAACGTCGCGTTGACTTCGGCGCGCACGACCTCGGCGTTGTCCGTCACGCAGACGGGAAGCCCGGCGACGATGCGCGGCGCGACTCGCCCGGCCTCCTGCGCGGCGGCGGTGATCGTCGGCACGGCGTCGTTGGCAAGGTAGTGTGCGCCACCCATCCAGAGCGCCGTCCCGTCCGCCTGTCGCCCCGCGAGCCGGAGCATCTGCGGCCCAAGCGCGGCGACGAGCACCGGTGGCGGCGTGGCGTCCGCGACGGTGATGCCGAAGTTCCTGATGTGGAACTCCTCACCCGCGAAGGTCACCGGCTCACCGGACAGGAAACCGGTCAGGCAGGCCAGGTATTCGCGCATGTGGCGGATCGGGTGCGACCAGTCGAAGCCCAGCCCCGCCTCCATCACGACCCGATGGCTGAGGCCGATGCCGAGGATCAGCCGCCCGCCCGCCGCGACATTCGTCGTCAACGCCTGCTGCGCCATCGCAACCGGATGACGCGGATAGGTCGGCACGACGAACGTTCCTAGTTCGACGTTGCGCGTGTGCTGTCCCGCGAGCGCGAGCAACGTCAGGGCGTCGTAGCCGCGCGGCACATTCGCGACCCAGATGCTCTGCATCCCGCGCTCCTCGGCACGCGACATCTCCACGAGCAGCGTTTGCAAATCCATCAACGCCCCAGGATTCGGCAGGATGACACCGACTTTCATGCATTCCTCCCCGTGTGCGTGGAATCGGAATCGAGACAATGCGGCTTGCGCGGCGATTGTCGCACCCACATCGCGGGATGGGAACGGCGCCCCGCATGATGGTGATACACTCGGGCACGGGCGGACCGAACGAAATGGGCGGGAGCGACAGGGATGGACGATAAGCCCGAGGGCGCGCGGCTCGGTTGGCGGGCGCTCAGCACGCACTACTTTCTGACGACGCCGTTTACACGCGTGCGGCAGGATCGTGTGCAAATCGCGGACAAAGGCGAGGTGATGTACACCTATGAGGAGCGTGCGGACGCGGTCGGCGTTGTGCCCGTGACCGCCGACGGAACGATTTTGCTGATCCGCCAGTATCGCTACCCGATTGACGAATGGTGCCTGGAAATCCCGGCAGGCGGCACCCGCGACCACGCCGGTCTGACCCTTGAAGCGGTCGCGCGGATCGAACTGGCGCAGGAGACGGGCGCGACCGCCGCGACGATGCTCCATGTCGGCGCCTTTTTCGTCGCCTGCGCCTCCCGGCGGCAACGGTTCCACGTCTTTCTCGCCCTTGATGTCGAACGTGCGGCGACGTACCAGCCTGAGATGACGGAGCAGATCGAACTCTGCCCGATGCCCGCGCGCGACGCGCTCCATCTCGCTCGCACCGGGCAGATACCGGAAGGTCAGAGCGCGCTCTCCCTGCTCTTGTGTGAGGATATGCTGCGGCAACACGGCTATCTTGATAAGAACCCGTGACGAAGCCTTGCATCTTCGCGCATATGTACGTACACTCCGTATCAGGGATAGGCGATGGCTGAGAGGAGTGAGCGAATGTCGGAGCGACCGATGCGGACAGTCTATGCCCTGACGGGCATCCAACCGGAAGTGCAGGCATACGCGATGGCGAAATACTCGCGGTCGCGCAACTCGATGCGCCGGAGCATCGCCGAACTCTCCGCGCAGCGCGCCGAGCAATTCCTCGAATCGTTCTATTTCCAGTACGGCCACCGCTCAATCGCCGACCTCGCGCATGTCGCGATGGCAGTCGAGAATGTCTCGATCCTCGCCGCGATTGCCGTCGTGGATCAGCAGGTCTGGGACGGGCAGGAGCGTTCAACCCGTTACCAGGACTTCGCGCGCACTGGCTACTACACGCCGGACGTTATCGCCGCCGCGCCCGATGCACCCGTATACACGGCGTCGGCGGACGCGCTTTTCACCGAATACGCCGCGCTCTCCAAAGAACTGGCTGCGCTCCTCGTCGAGACGGTCGGCAAGCCGGAAACGATGGACGACGGCGACTACACGCGCACCTTGCGCGCGCGGGCCTTCGATGTCACGCGCGCCTTGCTGCCGCTCGCCACGATCACGAGCGT
>JALYXG010000490.1 GCA_030947205.1 Chloroflexota bacterium | reverse complement strand
GCGCGGAAGGGTTCGGAGATCGCAAGGCCGATTGTGGCGAGGCCGGCGCGATTCCGGTAATCCGCGAAGACGGAGGCGACATTGTGCTGCGTCACCGCATCGTAGCTGGAGAGCGTGGCACCGGAGGCGGGCGATCCTTGCGAGAGGTCGCCGACGGCGGACATCACCGTCGTGACAGGCGCGCCCGTTTTCACCGGGGCTGGGGCGAGGATGCCGCTTGCCCGACCGCCGAGTGCCGCGTAGGTTGGCCCCGCATTGCTCGGGTCACCGGCAATGGCAATATTTGGCGGCGGCTTGCTAACGAAGAGATTGTCGCCGAACTGGATTCGGCCACGGATCATCTCAACCGGGAGAAGGCCATTCGTGACGCGACCGGGCGGGTCTGTCCATTCCATCCGCCCCTTGTCGAAGTATTGGGCGAGGCGTTGCCCGGAGGGCGCGTCCCGATAATATTCCGTCCGGCCACCGTCGGAGGTCGTCAGCGGTCCCCAGAAATTCGTCTCAACCGCCTCGCCCGCCACCCACTGCGTCTGGAATGCGGGCGTCGCGAACCCGGCCGCGCCCACCGGGAACGCGGTCATCCCAATTAGAATGAGCGCCATGCCCCCGATGATCCACCCTCGCCGCATATGTATTTCTCCCCATCCGTAGCGAAACCGGATCAACGCAGAGAGCGCAGAGACACAGAGAGCACAGAGAGGGAAGAAGGAGTAGAGAATTTTTCTTCGTTTCCCATCCTCATTTTCATTCTCATCTCCCTCTCTGCATTCCCCAGCATCCTCTGGGATTCAATTGTTTTCCTCTGTCTCGCGATCCTTGATGCGGGGAGCATCATACGTCAATTGGCGGAGCGCGGTCGCGAGAATGTAAAAAGAGATCGCGAAGCCGAGTATGAGCAGATGGAACATCGCGCTCCAGATGAGGATGATCCGCACATTCCGGGCGATAGCGGGTACGTCGCCGGGGCCGGAGCCATCGGCGAGTTGGAGGATCTGGTTGGCGATCGTGTCTGTGTCCTGCGAGACGGACTGCACCTCCTGCCCGATCGTGCGGAGATTGCCGCTGTTCGACGCGAGCGATGTGCCTGTTTTGTCCAGCTCGGTCGAAATGCTGCGCAGTTGCGCCGCCTCCTGGCGGAAACTCGCCTCCACACCGGCGAGCGGGCGGGCATTCGTGATCGGGACGGTGAAGTTGAAGACCCCGGCGGTCGCCTCGATTGTTCCGGCGGTGTCGCGGATCGTCCCGGACACCTGCGTGAGCGAGGTCGTCGCGCTGTCCACGGTCGCCGCGCCTTGTGTACTCGCGTCTGTGACACTGTGGAGCGTTTGGGAGGATTGGGAGGCGGTGCGGCCGATCACACGGAGTTGCTGCTGCGCCGCTATCTCGGCGCGGTCCATCTGCCGCCATGCATACAGGGAAACAACGATGCCGATCAGCGCCACGATGGTGGCAAAGACGGTGAAAAGCCGCACGGCATCGAGCCAGCGGCGGACGAAACGCCGCGATGTTTGCGGCCAGATATCCAGATCGAGGATCGCTGCCATCTCACTCCACTCATTACACGCGCCGCACCCAGAGTTTCATTGATGCACAATACGGGCCGGGAGCATCCGGCATCCCGCTCGGCACGGGAAGTATACGCCAGCGGGCAAAGCGGGCGATACATCGGGTAGGATAGTTGCGGCGTCCATGTACCGTTGAGGAAGGGACCGATCCGCTATGCAGGCTTCCGCGATACCGCCAGACGAAGCGCCGCTTCCACTGCCCGAGGAGCAGGCCGCCGTTGAACCACATTCGCCACCGCTGAAGGAGATCTTCCTGACGTGGCTGCGGATCGGCGCGTTCTCGTTCGGCGGCGGGGCGGCGACGCTCTTTTTGATGCGGCGCGAGTTCGTGCAGCGCCATCGGTGGCTGACGGGCGATCAGTACAACGAGGCATTCGCGCTCTCCAAACTGACGCCGGGAACGAATATTATCGCGCAGTCCATCGTGATGGGAAAAATGATGGCGGGGGCAGGCGGTGTGGTCGCCTCGCTCACCGGGCTGCTCGCCCCCGCTGTCACGATCACGACGCTCCTTTCCGCATTCATCACCTTTGTGCAGGGCAACCGGGTCGCCGGGGCGGTGCTCGCCGGGATCGTCCCGGCGACAGGTGGGCTGACCTTCGCGATCGTCGTGCAAATGGGCGGCGGGCAACTTGGTCAGGGGTGGGACCGAGTGCGCGGTCTAGTCGTGATGCTCGCCTGCGGACTGCTCGTCGGCCTCGTGCATCTGCCCGTGCCGCTGATCCTCCTGACGATGGGCACGCTCGGCGCGCTCTTCCCCCATCTGCTCGGCATCCATCCGGCGACGCCAGCCACACCGCGCCCCATGCCGACGCCGGACGAGGCGACGCGCGCATGAACATCCTGTCGCTCTTCTGGCAGTTCCTGAAAGCGGGGTTGCTCTCGTTCGGCGGGCTGGGGAGCCTGCCGATCCTCGTCCAGAGCCTCGTCCACGATCGCGGCTGGGCGACGGAGGCGCAGATCGGGCAGGCGCTCGCGGTCGGGCGGATCAGTCCGGGGCCGAACGGGTTGTACGTGATCTCGCTCGGCTACCTGATCGGCGGCATCGGCGGAGCGGGCGTGGCGGCGGTAGCGAACGTCATCCCTTCTCTGCTCGTGCTGCCGCTCTCGGCGCTCCACCG
>JALYXG010000384.1 GCA_030947205.1 Chloroflexota bacterium | reverse complement strand
TCGTCCCAGTGAGGACATCCACCGCGCGGAAGCGCCGCTCGCTCGTCTGCCGCTGTTGCCCGCTCGCCATCGCTCAGGCCACTCCCTTGAAGACGCGCGTCTCGATCACGGCCGCCGCCAGTTCCGCATTGACGGCGCGATGGCCGAGGAAGACCGCCTCGACGAGGCAATCGGCGCAGAAATTCGTGATCGCGCGTGGGATGCCGCGCGACGCCTCGTGGATGACATCCACTGCCTCCTCGTCGAAGATTGTCTGACCGTGTGGCAGGCCGGCGACCGTCAGGCGGTGCGCGATCATGCCGGCCGTGTCGCGCCGGTTGAGTGGGTTCAGTTTGTGATCCATGCCGACGCGCTGGGCGAGATTCCGCTTGCGGACGATTTTGTCCTCCAACTCGTTCTGGGCGAAGATCACGACATTGATCAGTTTGGCCGTCGGGGTCTCGAACGAGAGGAACGTGCGCAGAATCTCCAGTTGCGTGCCGGAAAGATTCTGGCCCTCGTCAATGACGAGCAGCACGCGCTGCCCCTGGACGTGCATCGTTTCGAGGAATTGAAGAAACTGGTTCGTGTACTCTAAACCGCTGCGGCCGTCCGGGCGGAGGCCGAACTGCGTCAGCACGCCGCGCAGGAACTGCACATCCGTGCGGCAATCGCGCGGGTTGTTGATAATGGCGATCTCGAAGTCCGGTTCGCGCTGTAGTTCGGTGAGCAGGGCGACCTTGATCGTCGTCTTGCCGTAGCCGATATCGCCGAGAATGATCGCCAGGCCGCGCTGCAACTGGATCGCCAGCTTCAGCCGCTCGTAGCAATCCTCGTGGCCGAGCGTTTTGTAGAACATCTGTGGGTCCGGCGTCGTGCCAAATGGCTCGCGCTCCAGCCCAAAGAACTTGTAGTACGTCACGCCATCAACCCTCCCCTCCCCGGTTCAGACGCGCCTTGATCGCCTTGAGGCCGATGCCGCGCGCGCGCCACTCGATCACCTGCCGCAGGAGCGCGAGTTCGTTGTCGTCGAAGAGCAGGTAGCCGCTCTCCGTGCGGGCCGTCGGCAAGATGACGCCCGCGCGCAGATAGAAGTCCATCGCTGTGCGCGGCACATTTGTCGCGACGCGGAGGTCGGCGGTCATGTAGAAACGGCGAAGCGGGGCGGGCTGATTGGCGGCAACGGGCAATGGCGTCGGCTCACCGAAGAGCGATCGTTGCCGTGGCTCGATCCGGATCAGATTGCCCCCATCATCACCCTGCCGCTCCCGCTCAACCATCTCCCAGCCCTTCCGTGAAACACTTTGCCATATCCTGACCGCACCCGACCACCTTGTGCCGAACCGTCACACTTCGACTAATACAATCCGGGCGGGATTGGTATGCAGCCGCAGAGTGCCCGTACACACAGTCTAGCGTCCATTTCCCCACTTGACAACTCTGTTATCCTGATGCGCTAGCGGGGACGATTTGTGTACTATTCGTATGCGTCGTTTGGCCGATTGGGACGCTCTGCAACGACGTTCCACCGGGATAGGCTGAGGACGAACTACTTCCGTAGCCTTGCACAGCAGGCACAGAACGTACACTATATGAGTGAGTAATACTCATCAGTTAGTGTCTCAGAGGCAGTATTATGTCACGTTATCGTGTGGCGTCTGTCGGCGCGCTGTGGGCGGAGCACGGCCTCAGGCGGAGCACGGCCTCAGGTTGTGAACAGCGCGCTATGGATACGGATAGGTATCAATCAGGATACCCGAAGCGTCCCGCAGACTGATTGTTTCCGGGCCGGTGTTGTCGAGGATGCCGCTGGATTGGCCCCAGTAGCGTTTCGTTGGGCTGTCCGTCCCCTTCCCCGTCGCGAGGGTCAGCTCGCCATCGGGCGGCAGTGTGAACGCGCCGAAGGTGTAGGCATGGCCGCGCGTGTCGCGCAGTGTCCAGCCCATCATGTCGAGGGCGGTGGACGATCCGTTGACGATGACGACCGTCTCGTCGTTCGGGTCGTTGCTCGCGGCATCGCCGTCGTAAGCGACCTCGACGATCAAGGCGGCAAGCGTCGGTGTTTCAGCGAGGGGTGTAGGCGTCGCGGCGACGGGCGTGGCCGATGGCGCGGGCGTCGCGGTTGGCGGCGGCGGCGTTGGCCGGGGTGTCGGCGTCGGGGGGATGGCGAGGAAAGTGCGCCAGGCGCGGTACTGGAGGCCGACATTGCCCGCCTCGACCGCGAAGCCGGGGGGGTTACCGGGCGTAAAAGTGAGGGTGCGCCGCTCGAAGACCTGGATCAGCACGGCCCGTTCCTGTCCGCCGACATGCACGACACTCCAATATGCCTCCGTGACGGGGAAGCCGGTCGCATAGAAGGGCGAGTGGAAGAGCGGCTCGGTTGCGCCGCCGTCCACAATGCCACTGCTCGTCATGAAGTTCCAGAACACATCGGCCACCGTGTGTTTCGTTTCGAGCACGTACTGCTGCGCGGTCGCCTTCCCCGCCCGCGCGGGGTCCTCGGTGACCTGCCCGTCCCGGTTAACAACAGCGGTAATCGGCGTCCCGGCAGCGAGTGCGGGGGCATTGCGGAGCGGGCTGAAGGCGGCGTAGGTCGGGCCGGTCGGGTCGTCGAGATCGCCCGCGACAGTGACCGCCGCTGGGGTATGCGCCTCGAAAAATGCGTCGCCGAGTTGGACATTGCCGGTCAGCATTTCCGTTGCCAGCAGGCCGTTCGTGACGTAGAACGGGTCCGCCGGGTTCCCTTGCGGGTTGGTCAGTTCCATCCGGCTCTTATCGAAGTACTGGACGAGCCGTGTGCCGCCCGGCGCCTCGCGGTATGGCTCGGCGAGTGCGCTCGTGCGCGGTTCCGGCCCCCAGATCCACGTCCGTGCCACTGCCCCGCCGCTCACCGGCCCATCCGTCCGCAACCACGTCCGCGTGAACGCGGGGTCCGCAAACACCGCCGCTGCGGTGCGATATGTCGCTCCATACGCGCCGATCATGCCGACGAGCAGCACGAACCCGACAATCATCCAGCACAAGACCCGTTGTCGCATCACTACCTCGTAGAAATCAGTAGTCAGTAGCCAGTAGTCAGTTGGAACTCGACCCAGTCTAATTACTAATTACTGGCCACTGGCTACTGACTACTCCGCTATGTACGGACACTTCTCTCCCCTATCGTACCTGATAGTGGGCCTCCCGTGAACGGGGGCGGTGCGGTATGCTGCGGGGATGGAAGAATTGCAATCGGCGCCGATGATGCGCCGCCTCCCCCTCGCCGTCTCGATCGGCAACCGGCTGATTTCCCCGGATTTCATTGATTGCGCATTCCGCCGGGTCGGCGCTTCATGGCTGGCAAGTGGCGTCCTCGACCGGCTGGCGCCCGTCGGCTTGCCGCGCGCGGACGGGGCGGCGGTCCTTGCGCGCATCCGCTCGTGGGATGCGTGGCCGGAGGTGTGGTCGGATCGCGCGGAAGAATATCTGTATGTGGCGGACGCGGCGAACGATCCGGTCGCCCGGCGCGATGCATTGCGCGCTGCCGCGCTCGCCGTCCACGCGGCGCAATTGCTCGTTTCCGAGCCGGTGGAGCGGAAGCGCGCCCTCGCCCACCGCGCTGCCGCGCTCTATCGGCTCGTCGCGCCGCTCCGCGATCCGCCAAGCGAGCGGATCGAATTGATCTTTCGCGGGGCACGCGTGCCCGGGTATCTCGCTCTTCCACCGGGCGCATCGCCTGCCCAACCCGTACCGCTCGTCCTGTTTTTCAATGGCGGCAGCACGGTCAAAGAGGAGTTGGATGGCTGGCGCGCGCCATTCCTCGCGGCGGGCATGGCGACGCTCGCCCTCGACAATCCTGGCACGGGTGAAACATGGGAGTCCACGCGCTTCACGCCGAATCAGGGCGCGTTACTCGAAGATCTGCGTCGGCTCGTGGCGGCGCGACCGGCGCTGGACGGCCGGATCGCGCTGGTCGGCGTCAGTTTGGGGGGGATGCTGGCGGTCCATCTCGGCGCGGAAACGCCCGATCTCGCGGCCGTCGTGACGATCACGACCCCCTTCGAGCCGGCTGAGTACATCGCGCGGATGCCGCCCCTGACGCAGTGGGAAGTCGTCCATGTGACGGGTTTTCCGATGGATTGCCAGCCCTACATCTGCGCGGCGATGGGCCTCGCCCGCGCCGCGCCTCGCCTGCGCATGCCACTTCTTGTCGTCGGGGCGGGCAAGGATCGCGTCGTGCCGCCCACCGAATCACGCCGCCTCTACGCCGCCGCTACCCCATCGCGCACGCTCCACTGGTATCCGCGCGCCAGTCATTGCTGCTTCTCGCACCTCACCCCGATGCTCGCGAACACCGCACACTGGCTCAGACGAGTACTGAGTACTGAGTACTAAGGGGCGAGTAAACAACTCAGTACTCAGTACTCAGTGCTCGTTACTTTGCGGAGGCGATGGCCGCAGCGGCCTGATCGAGATGCGTGCGGTCGTGGTTGCGCATGTCGGCCGATTGTTGCAGCGTACGCTCGCCGTACTGGGGGTGGACGCCAGTGCGAGCGAGTTCGTGCGGCCGCAAACCCTCCAGAAGCACGGTGATCAGATCGCGCTCGCGCTTCATGAATTCGAGTGCGTCGGCGCCGGTGAGCGCCTGGTAGTTTGCCTCCGCGACACGCGCGTCCGGCTCATAGGCGGGCAATGCGGGATTTTCCTCGATCAACATCGCGTTGAACCGCTCCGTCCGGTTGAAGGCGTCGAGGTCGGCGATGTGGCAGACGATCTCGACGGCTGACCATTCCCCTTCAGCCGGGCGGTGATGCAGTGTTTCTTCGCTTTCCGGCGCGAAGAGCAGCGCGAAGGCATCCGGCGCGTCGTGCAACTCCGTAATCACCGGCCCCATCACATCGTTTCCCGCCCCTCCCGGTGCATTTCGGGTACTGTCCTGCATTGCGCGTCTCCTTTTCATCGTCATTCGCGGGTACCATGCGGCGTATCGTAGCGGATTACGCGGTCGGGCGAAAGCCGGAACATCCTCAGCGCGGATGGTCGGGATCGGTTTCGTCGGGGTGTGATGCGCGCCGGACGCGCAAAATCGTACGCAGGATTGACGCGACAAGCGCGTAACCGAGCAGCGCGACGCAGAGCAATCCGAGGAAGATCGGCATGAACCGGCTCAGGAAGGCATCGAAGACGGCGGCGAAGATCAGCAACCCGAAGAAGAAGACGAGCATCGTGGCAAGCGCGAAACTGCGCCAGCCCCGCTCGTCGTTCACAGGAATGACGCGAGCAGGGCGACGAGCGCCCAAAGGAGCACGATTACGGTCGCGAGCACGAGCCAGATAAGCAGGCATCCGAGCGCGCACGCCGCGCCAATCTCGCCCGCACCGAACAACCCTGTGCCGACGAGCGCATTCTTCGCCGTTTGACTGGTTACCGCACCTTTGATCGAACGCATACCGCTTTTCATGCAGGAAGGATACCACGAGCGGGGGAAGTTCGGTGTTCGGAGTCCGACGTTCGGAGAAAAACCGTGTGTTCTTCGAACATCGAACATCGAACATCGAACAACCGAACTTCCCGCCGTTTGACGCGCGATAGGGCGGCGCGTACACTGTTTTCGTCCGTACGCTCGTTGTGCATGATTGGCCGTGCTCCCCTTCATTGGCGGTGGAAACATTCTGGATGCCACCGATGGGGAGTGGGGCGCGAATCGTTGCAGGCGAGTGGCATGCGGTGTGGAGGGGCGGCGCGAAGGCGCGATCAAGGGAGGCACCGACAATGAGCGATGACGAGCGAACCCGGCTCGGAGGACCGCCCGGCGGATCAGCCGGTGGGCAACCTGGCAGCTACGGTCAGCCCCCTGGCGGTCAGGGTGGGTATGGCGCTCCCCCGCCTCCGGCCCAGGGCGGCTATGGCCAGCCGCCGCAACGCCCCGATGGGTATAATCAGCCCCCGCCGCCGTCGCAGGGCGGCTACGGCGCACCCCCACCATCGCAAGGTGGCTACGGCCAACCACCGCCGTCGCAGGGAGGCTACGGCCAGCCGCCGCCACAACAGGGCGGCTACGGGCAACCACCCCCGCCGCCCCAGGGTAGTTATGGCCAGCCGCCGCAACGGCCGGGCGGCTACAGCCCGCCGCAACCCCCCGCGCAACCCGGCTCCGGTTACGGCCAGCCACCGGGCGGCTATGGCGCCCCGCCACCGCAGCAGGGCGGCTACGGCGCGCCACCGCCCGCATATCCCGGCGGCGCCAAACCGCGTGCCGTCTCGTTCGATATTAACGAACTGATCGCCGGCCTCCGACTCGGTGATCTGCTCGCGGTCGGCGGTGCGGTGCTGTACTTCTTCGCGAAATATCTCCCGAATGCGCGAGTGAGCGTTAAGCTGGCCACAAACAACATTATCGGCCGATCGGTGAGTGCGAACGGTTGGGAGGTGACGCGGAACATTATTGACTTCGTTCAGGTCATCTTTATCCTCGCGACAATCGCGACCGTCGTCGTGATCGGCCTGAACCTGTTGCCCGATATGAAACCGCTCAAGGGATGGATCTACACCGGGCTTGGTGGCCTCCTGACGCTCCTGGCGCTGATCGCGTTCTTCGATGCGAAGAGCCAGTTTCCGGCCGGATTCAATATCTCGGTTGGCCCGCACATCGGCTTCTTCTTCCTCATTATTTTCGGATTGGTGATCGTCGCGGGCGGCTTGATGAAGCAGGCGATCATCCCCGGCGACGACGCGGTTTCGTTCGGTGGCGGTAGCGGTGCGCTCGCGGCGAATCGTGGCCCGCAGCCCTTCTCCAGCACCTATTACGGCGGCCAGCAGCCCCCAGGGGGGTACGGGCAGCCGCCGCAGTCCCCTCCCGGTGGGTACAGCCAGCCGCCGCCCGGTGGCTACGGCGCCCCGCCTCCGCCGCCTCCGCCCCAGCAAGGTGGCTATGGCGCGCCCCCACCGCCGCCGCAAGGCGGATACGGCCAACCGCCGCAGCAGGGCGGCTATGGACAGCCACCGCAGGCTCCCCCCGGCCCTCCCGGCGGCTATCGCCCGCCGCCGCAGCAAGGCGGATACGGCGGGCCGCCCCCACCCCCGCCGCAGCGGTGATGCGGCGAGTATCGGCGCGGTGACGACGCAGCGCCAACGACAAACGGCAGGGCAGTTCGCCCTGCCGTTTTCCGCGCGCCGCAGGGGGCGGGCAGTCACGCGCGGCTTATTCGTCGTCTTTGCCATGGCGTCGTTGCTTTCGGGGTGTGGGACCAAACCGAAGGCGCCGACCGCGCCGATCCGCACGCATCTCGAAGACGCCGCCGCCTTCCTGCCGCAGATCTCCGCGACGACGCCCTGGCGACGATTCACCTTCAACGACTGGGAGCGGCTACGCGCGCGGGCGGGCCTCGGCGATACGCCGGTCGCCGATTGGTCGGCGGACACACATCGCAAGGCGTTGGACGCGCTGCAAGGGTGGCTGCTCCCGCCCGGCTCGGTCGCGTCGGCGTCGGCGCTTGCCCCGCTCGGCGTGGACACGGCGACGCTTCGGTGGCAGGCCGCCCTCGATGGGCCGGACGATCAGCCGATCGCACGCCTCGTTACCGCGCCCACGCGCGACGATCGCCCGAAGCAGATCGGCGCGGCGCTCGCCCCACTCGGATACAACCCAATGCCGCCCGTCGCACAAGCGAGCGCACCGGCGGTGTACGTGCGTGCGGCCGACACCGCCGCGATGTTGCCCGCGCTGCTCGACAGCGATGCTGCGGCGCTTGTCGCGACGCCTTCCGCCTTTGTCACCGTCCACGATGCGGCGCACGTGCCGGACGCGGTTGCGGCCGCGTCACCGAATGGTGCGAACCTTGATGACGCGCCATTCTTCCACGGATTGATCGCGGGGATCAGCGACATCGAGGCGATGGTCATCTATCGGATCGGCGCGGACGGCTACCGCGACGCTACGGCGCCGCCGCTCGATACTGCTCACCTCCCCTTCGACGCGCTCGGCGCCGCTCTGCATATCACAGACGCGGGCGCGCAATACGTCACGCTCGCCTTTCATGTCGCGGCGCTCCCCGGTGGCCGATTGCCGGAGGGGATGGCGGAATGGTGGGCGACGCGCTTCGGGCTTGACCAGCCGGACTTCCGCGTCGAATACCTCGAAGCCTTCGGCAACGACGGCTGGCTTTTCGCCCGCTACCGTATCCGTTCATCGGACGAACGCATCGGCGGTGTGCCGCCCGGCGAAACCTCCTTCTGGAAGTATGTCACTTCCTGGCAGCCTGTCCGGCAACGCTGGGTGAATTTCACCCCGCGCAATGCGGACCCGATCCCGCGCATCGGATCGTAAAGCGCTGGTTTGGTAGTGATGCAGTGATCCAAAACTGTTGGGTAGCCGTCAAACAGGGAGAGATATTTCGCTGCGCGAAGAATCCTCCTGGGAACGCAAGTTAGCATGTTGCGCCATCCAGTTTCGCGGACGGTGGGCAATGACTATTGTCTGTCAGCGAACAAACGGCGACTCGTCCACTCCGGGTGTACGTTCTTCAGCAGTATAGATTGTGGTAGACTCATGCATCATTCGCATGGGGCATGAGGGCGGCGGGTAGCGGTTCGGAGCGCGGGCGCGGCAGCGGCGAAGATTGTCAGAGAAAGGGGTAACCGGTGGAAGAAATGACGCGTATTGAGCGGGTGCGCGCTGCGGTGAGTGGCCAGCCGGTTGACCGACTGCCGCTTTGTTTCTGGCATCACTTTCGCCCCGGTGGTTCCGGCGCGCGGATGGCCGAGGCGACACTGCGCTT
>JALYXG010000370.1 GCA_030947205.1 Chloroflexota bacterium | reverse complement strand
CTGCTATCTCGCTTCGGCGGCGACTACCTCGCGGGTGGCGAGGCCAAGCCCCTTGGCGATCCGTGCCCCGAGTTCAGCGTCCACTTGCTGCCAGAGTGCGATGGCCCGCTCCTGTGTTGGCCGCTCCACACGCTCACCCATGTGTCCGACGATGTTGCTCGCGAGGTGCGCCCTGTCCGTCTCGGAGAGCGCGTTGCGGTAGAAGTCCGTCACCTGCACGAAGTCGGTGTCCTCCCGATGCGGGCGGTAGGCGCTGCGCATGATCTCCCCCGCATCCACCATCCAGCTCGGGTCGCTGTATCGCTCCGCGTCCGCCTTTGGCCCGCCGTAGCTGTTCGGTGCGTAGACGGGTTGGTCACCGCTGTGCTCGTAGCGCATCGCGCCGTCCTTGTTGTAGGTATTGACTGCGTTATGCGGTCGGTTGACCGGCAACTGCAGGTAGTTCGTGCCGATCCGATACCGGTGGGCGTCAGGATAGCTGAAGAGGCGCCCGAGCAGCATCTTGTCCGGGCTTGGGCCGATCCCCGGCACCATGTTCGCTGGCTCGAACGACGCCTGCTCGATCTCGGCGAAGAAGTTCTCCGGGTTACGATCTAAGACGAGCCGCCCGACCGTGACCGGCGGATAGTCGCTGTGCGGCCAGACCTTCGTCAGGTCGAAGGGGTTGAAGCGGTAGTCCGCCGCATCCGCAAACGGCATGATCTGCATCTCCAACCGCCACGCGGGGTGATCACCTCGCGCGATTGACTCGCGCAAGTCGCGGCGGTGGTAGTCCGGGTCCTCGGCGGTCATCGCTTTCGCCTCGGCGTCGGTGAAGTTCGCGATTCCCTGCTCCGTCTTGAAGTGGTACTTGACCCAGAACCGCTCGCCGCCCGCGTTCACCCAGAGGAAGGTGTGGCTGCCGTAGCCGTTCATGTTACGCCACGTCTGCGGCGTGCCGCGGTCGCTCATCAGGAAGGCCACCTGGTGGGTCGCCTCGGGCGAAAGCGACCAGAAATCCCACTGTGCGTTATTGCTCCGCAGGCCGTCGGCATTCATCCGCTTCTGGGAGTGGATGAAATCTTGGAACTTCGACGGGTCGCGTACGAAGAAGATCGGCGTGTTGTTGCCGACGAGGTCGTAGTTGCCCTCCTCGGTGTAGAACTTGAGCGCGAAGCCGCGCGGATCGCGCACCGTGTCGGGGAAGCCCTGCTCGCCTGCCACCGTCGAGAAGCGCGCGAGGACCGGCGTGCGCTTGCCGACCTCACCGAGGAAGGCGGCCTTGGTCCACTGCGTCACGTCCGCCGTCACCTCGAAGTAGCCGAAGGCGCCGCTGCCCTTGGCATGGACGACGCGCTCAGGCACGCGCTCGCGGTTGAACTGGGCCATCTTCTGGATCAGGTAATGGTCCTGCAGCAGGAGCGGGCCGTCCACGCCGACGGAGAGCGAGAACTCGTCGCTCGGTGCGGCGATGCCAGCGTCGGTAGTGGTGATGGCGCGGGGTTGCTTGTCTGGGTCGTGCTTCGCCATGTGAGAAATCCTTTCCCTGGTACGTTCCGGTGCGGCGAGCGATGTCGCCACGCAAAAAGAGTACTCCGGCTGTGTGAAGCTGTCCATCGCGGCTGCATATTGAGGTGCGCGATTAGCGTACCTTGTCTTTGACCGCCTGCTCTTTATCGCGCTGGGCCTTGTAGAATTTCTTGTCTTTCGGCATCGGGCGTGCCTCTTCGCGCTCGCGTTCGGCGATAGCGATGGCGGTCGCGCCGGCGAGCTGCTCTTCGAGCAGCGTCAGGTCGTTGTACACGCCGCTGTTCTTGTGCGCCTCGGGTGTGCGCATCAACATCTTGACGAGTTGGGTCAGCGATGGAGCGGAGGCATCCGTTCCCTGGGCACGATTGAGGTAATTATCAACCATTGTGAGGGTCGGCGGGATGGCATTGTTGGCCGCGAGCCGATCGCGGATGGTCGCGAGGCCGTCCGTGACGCGCATGGTGTTGCTCCTTTCGGTTCTGCAGAGGGCGCGAACCGCACGCAGTATAGCATGACGACTCGTCGGGACGTGAATAGCGCGGCGATTTTTCCCGCGTTGACGGGCAAAATGTGCCGCCGTATACTTTGATTTGGGGCACCGCGTGCCGCCAGTTGCTTTGTCTCCACGGGGCGGCCCGTCGCTGAGGACGGTCGCCAGCAGGCAGGAGCGCCACGATGTTCAAACTCACCGGCGAAGATATTGACTTGAACTGGGTGCGTCAGGTGATGACCGAGCATTTCACCCCGCGCGATTACCAGGAAGCGCAAGAGTTGATCTTGCCGTCGCTGCAAGAGGTGCAGGAGCGCTTCGGCTATGTTTCCGAAGAAGCGGTCAGCATTATCGCCTCTCATCTCGACATCTCCGAGACGCGCGTCTTTGGTGTGATGACGTTTTACAACGACTTCCGCTTCAAGAAGCCCGGCGCGCACGTGCTCCTGATCTGCAATGGGATGGCCTGCCGCGTCGTCGGCTCGCAGCGCTTGATTGATGACGTGATTTATCCGCGTTTGGGCTTGGGCGAGAAGGAGACGACGCCGGACGGGCAGATCACGATGCAGATCTTCCCCGGCTGTCTCGGCGCGTGCGATCAGGCGCCCCTCTGCATGGTGGACGGCGCATATCACGCGCAGATGGACAACGCGAAATTGACTCTGCTGATAGACGAACTTCTCACCGATGACGACATGACGGTCGCGACCGCGACAACCGGAGGCGCGCAAGCATGAATGGACATATCGCAGCATCCTCCCCGACAATAACTCCATTGGCCGACCGCGCCGCCTTCAACGACTATCGCGCCGAGGCGACCGAGCGGTATCAGCGGATGATGTCCGCCGCCGATCGCCCGGTCATCAGCATTGCAATGAGCGAGTGTACGCGCGCGAAGGGCGTCGAGAATGTCATCGCGGCATTTAAGGAGCAGACAGGCGCGCGGGGGATAGATGTCGAGATCCGCGAGGTCGGCTGTTTCGGCAACTGCTATGCGGAGCCGGTGGTCGAGGTGCGCAAGGCGGGTTGGCCGGCGGTGATGTATGGCTATGTCACGACAGACGACGTGCCAACGATCCTTGACGGTATTCGCGACGATCGCGCCAATGTCGCGCGGCCGCTCGGCACGTATTTCGACGGCCCCGCCGACGAGCAGCGGCCCGGTCTCTTTCAGGGTATTTCGCCCCTGAAAGACGATCCGTTCTGGCGCAAGCAGCAGCGGATCGTGCTCGGCAAAGCGGGGCTGATTGATCCGCTCCGTCTCGACGAGTACGTGGCGCGCGGTGGCTATTCGCCGTACGCGAAGGCGCTCTTCGATATGACCGAAGATGAAGTGATCGCCGAGATGAAGACCTCCAATGTGCGCGGTCGCGGTGGCGCAGGCTTCCAGGCGGGCATCAAGTGGGAGGGCGCGCGGGCGTCGGTGGGCTATCCGAAGTATGTCTGCTGCAACGCGCATGAAGGCGAGCCGAACGTCTTCAAGGATCGGAAGATGCTCGAACTTGACCCGCACGAGACAATCGAGGGTATCCTGATCGCCTGCTATGCGGTCGGCTCGGACCGTGGCTACATCTACATAGGCGGCGAGTATCCTCTTGCCATCCGCCATTTCCGCCACGCGGTGCGGCAGGCTGAAGCGGCCGGGTTAATCGGCGATAACGTCCTCGGCAGCGACTTCAGCGTCAAATTAA
>JALYXG010000344.1 GCA_030947205.1 Chloroflexota bacterium | reverse complement strand
ACTGACTACTGACTACTCGCCCGTTTGACGCTACCGAGAAATGGACGTAGAATCCGCAGTGGTCGTGCTAGACGGGGAGCTAGCGGTGCCCTGTACCCGCAATCCGCTTTAGCGGGGTTGAATTCCCTCGTGAGGTCCGACCCTGTAGGACTGCTGCGGTGGAACGGTGTTGAGAGTTGGGTCCCATGCGTCAGAAGTCTGCGAACCCCGCCAGGACCGGAAGGTAGCAACGGTAAGGAGTCCCTTCTGAGCGACGTGGGAGCGCCTGGCTGGAGCCGCGAATCTGCGGCAAGCTGGAGAGTCGCTGATCGAATCGGGGGTGCACGACCTTTCCCCGAAACCAAAGACCGGAGGCGCGATGCCTCCGGTCTTTCTTTGGCCCGTTCCTACTTTTTCGCGGACGTCTTCGGCTGCGGGCGGCGCGACGTGGGGCGGTTGGTGGGGTCGGCGCGGTCGAGGCGCTTCTGGCGATCGGCGTTGGCGGAAACATCACCACGAGTAGCGTTCGAGAGGGCAAGGGCGGAGGCGCTACCGGGGCGCAGATATGCTCTGCGGCGCTGCTCCTTGCGGAACTTCTCGACCCGCGCGGGATATTTCGCGCGCAGCCACCAGACGGTGTAGCCGATGCCGACGAGCGCGCCAAGCAAACAGACGTACTCCCACAACCGCCAACCAAGGAAGTTCAGCCCAAGCACGCGGCAGCCAAAGAAGATCAAACCCGTCACCCATCCCCACATCGCCCGGTAGGTGATCTTGTGGAGTGTTTCACGGTGGAGCCGGTTGTCGGGGAAAAACTGGCGCGTCCGGTTATTGATGAGCACCGTCGCGAGCAGCCCGAGCAAAAAGAGCGCGAGATAGGTGATGGAGAGTGGCCCGAAGATCTGGTCGCGCGTCGGCACATTCGTCAAATAGTCCCAGGAAAATGGATTCTGCACGCCGAATACTCCCCACGAACGCCCAATTATGCGGATTTTTTGGATTCGCTTCTCGCTGACTGCTCCGCCTCGTCCGCGTGTCCAGTATAGCAGCGGAGCGCGACGCGCGGCAAACGAGTGATTGGCGCTACTGGTAGGCTTCCAGCCGATGTGAAAGCAGTGTTGATCGGCTAGTGGGCGAGCCGTGCATCCGTGTCCCCACAACGACCGTTAGCCGTGGGCGACAGCGACGAGGCCCACGATACCGAGCACGTAGAGCGCGAGGACGATGACCGAATCAATGCCCATGTTCAGCACCTGACGCCGGGGCCGGAAAATCAGGCCGTACAGATAGACCGTTGTGAGCAGGATGCCCAACCCCGCCAGATAGATGTCGCTCCGCTGCGCTTGCGGCAGGGCGGCCTTGCCCGAGACGAGGCTCGCCACGAGAAAGAGCACGGGCAAAAAGGCGTTACCGCCGAAGATGTCGCTGTATGCGAGCCGGTAGTCGCCGAGGCGCACCGACGCCAGCCCCGTCGAGACCTCGGGGATGGCAGTCGAGGCAGCGAGGAAGGTCGCGCCGAACAGCACACCGGACAACCCGACATCGCCGGCAATGGCGTTGCCGCTCTCCTCCAGCACCACGCCGGCGACGAGCGTCACAACAGCAGCCGCGAGGAAGACGATTACCTCGCGCGTTGTGCTCTTGCCCTTGGTCGCAACCTCTTGTTTCCGCCGTGCTTCCGCCGTGCCGTCTCCCTCTTGGCCGCCCGGCGCGTCGCCCTTCGCCTGCCAGGGCAGGTCGGTGCGCGCCTTACCCAACAGCCAGAGGCCGATCAGCCAGAGGGCCGCAATCAGGAGACCACCGGGCGCAACGCGCGCGAAAATCAGCCCCGCTGGGAACTGGGCACCCATAATGGCGACGACGAGCACGGCGATTACCAGCACCCCCTCGAGGACGAGGAGCAGGGACGCCGCCATGTAGCTCAGGGGGTGCTTCTGGCGCACGCCGAACTGGTCGAGGATCACCAGCACCACGGTCTGGATGGCGATGCCGCCGAGAATGTTCCCGATAGCGATACCGAGGTCGTGACGGAGCGCGGCACTCACCGTGATAGCGATCTCGGGCAGATTGGTGGCGATAGAAAGGAGAATCAGGCCCCCGAGCGCTTGGCCGAGGCCGAAGCGCGACGACAGCACGTCGGTTGTGTTACTGAGCCGCGTGCCCGCGACCCAGACCACGACAGCGGCGGCGATGAAAATACCGAGCAGGACGGTCAGGGAGAGCGCATTGAACATGGCAGTGGCAACCGCAAGAGATGTGCCGCCCGCCTACCGGTGTCCGTCGGGCGTCCCGTCGCCGCTATCATGACGAACAGCATACAGATACGAATGGACTGAACGCACGCGTGATGTGGGCGCATTACCCTC
>JALYXG010000324.1 GCA_030947205.1 Chloroflexota bacterium | reverse complement strand
GGACCTCGGTGGTGGAGACCCCGACTTCGCGACGCCACCGCACATCGTCCAGGCGGCGGCAGAGGCGATGGAGGCAGGGTTCACGCACTACGTCGCGTCGCCCGGTATCCCGGCGCTCCGCAAGGCGATTGCCGCCAAACTCCAGCGTGACAATGGCCTGACCTACGACCCGAATGGCGAGATTATCGTCACGCCCGGTGGCAAGGCGGCCATCGCCATCAGCCTGCTCGCCCTCGTCGGCAGTGGCGACGACGTGCTCGTCCTCGATCCTGGTTGGGTCTCGTATTCGCCCGCCACACAACTGGCGGACGCTACGCCCGTGCAGGTTCCGCTCTCACCGGACGACAACTGGACGATCACCGCCGACCGCATCCGCCCATATATCACGCCGCGCAGCCGCGTCCTCATCTTCAACTCGCCGAACAACCCGACTGGGCGCGTCGCCACACGGACCGAACTGGACGCTGTCGCGCAGGTGGCGCGCGAGCATGATCTGATCGTTATTTCTGACGAAATCTACGAGAAACTAATCTACGATGGCCACACGCACACAAGCATTGCCTCGCTGCCCGGCATGCGAGAGCGGACGATCATCGTCAATGGCTTCTCGAAGCCTTATGCAATGACCGGCTGGCGGTTAGGGTACGTTGCCGCGCCGCGTGATCTCGTCACGCAGATCGCAACGATCCACAGCCATACGGCGACCTGCGCCACCTCGTTCGCGCAAGTCGGTGGCGCGGCGGCGTACGATGGCCCGCAGGAATGCATCACGGCGATGAATATTGCCTACGACCGTCGCCGCCGCCTCGTCGCGGACGGGCTGTCCGCGTTACCCGGTATTACGTGCCCGCTGCCTGAAGGCGCGTTCTACGCCTTCGCTGACATTCGCGGCACGGGCCTCTCGTCCACGGAATTCGCGACTCAACTCCTGCAATCGCAGTACGTCGCCGTCACCCCCGGTGACGCCTTCGGCCCAGCCGGCGCGGGCTACGTTCGCCTCTCCGTCGCCAACAGCGACGCCATGCTCGCCAAAGCCGTCGAACGCATCGGTATCTTCGTCCGGGAACGCTAACCGCGAAGGCGCGAAGGGCGTGAACAACGGAGAGAAGAGAATCGGAAAGGGCTATTTCTCCTTTCTCTCCTCTTCGCGTTCTTGGCGCCTTCGCGGTTCAAAGCCCGTTTACCGGCGGAGGGCGCCGCCGACGCGGACCATTTCGCTGGTAGCGGCGGCGAGGCGGACCTTTTCGAGGACGGGCAGCACCCAGCGGGCATCGAGGAGTGATTGCGGGGCGGTCGCGCCCGTGCGGATCGTCTCGACGAACGTATTCATAATGCTGATGGCCGGATGCGGTAGCCAGTCCTCGCGGGTCGTGCCGTGCGCGCCAGTGATAGTGATTGCCTGATTGGTTGGATTGGCGCGGAGGACGGCATCGCGCCCGAGGAATTCGACGCTCACTTCCTCCGCCTGTGGGAAATCGTCGGGCAGCGAGCGGGCAACTTCGAGCGTCGCGACAACGCCGTTCGCGAAGCGTAGGACGATCAGCGCCGCATCCGCGCGGTCCGGTCCCTCGCCCGGCCCATCGGTGAACAACCGCTCAGCCATCACCTGCACGCGCTCGACCTCCGCCTCGACGAGCCAAAGGGCGGCATCAATCAGCGGCAGGGCAAGATCGGTGAAGAGATCGCCAGCGATCGCGCGGGTAGTGCGATGGGCGGCGAAAAGCGAAATCGGTGCGCCGATACTTTTGCGGCGCGCGTGCATCGTCGCCAGCGGCAGCCAGTGGCGGAGCGGGTTGGGCGCGTAGACCATTACACCCGCGTCTGCCGCGCGGAGGATGAGGCTGTCGAGTGTCGAGAGGTCGCCCGCGACGGGAACGGGGCAACAGACCGGGACGCCCGCCTCCAGCGCCGCGACGATTAGGGCGGCGCGGTCGGCAACCGGCGCGGCGACGCAGACTGCCTCCGCGCCCATCGCGCGCGTGATCGCCGATGGATTCGGCGTACTGCCCTCCGTCGCCACCGCGACGACCCGCGCCCCCGGCGTCCGGTCGGTCAGCGCATCGAGCATTGGACGGGCCAGTGGCCCATCGCCGAGGATGGCAACTCGCAGGGGCTGATCGGTTACGCTCATGCCGCACCGCCTTCCGCTGTCTCCAGCGTGTTGAAATCGGGCTGGATATGCGCGACCTGTCCGCGCTGGCTGGACCAGACAGCTGCCACGGAGAGCAAAACTGCCTGCCGCGCTTCCTCAGGCGGTAAGGGAACCGCCGTGTCCTGCTCAATCGCGTCGAGCAGGCCGCGTAGTTCGTCCTCGTACGCGGTGTCAATGTGCAGGAGGGCATCGAAGTTCAGCGGCTCGCGCATGCCCGACTCCACCGTCTCACTATAGGTGCGCATCTCCGGATCCATCGCGCGGATAACGCCCTCGGTGCCGTAAATTTCCAATTGGTGATAGAGCGGGTAATCGTGTGGCAGGTTCGTGACAACTTCCGTTCCGGCGAGCGCGCCATTGGCGAAGCGGAGTTGGATGCTGATGAAGTCCGGTACCTCGGCATTCTCGTCGCCGATGCGGCTTTCGGCATAGACACTCGTCACCTCGTCGCCGACGAACCAGCGGAGCAGATCCACCTCGTGGATCGCGTTGAGCATCGCCGCGCCGAGCGAGTAGCGCTTGTCGGCCATCCACGCCCGCTCGCCGTCCGGCGCCCACGCGCCCGTGGCGAGCGCAAGGCCGCGATACATCGCGCGCGGTCGCCGCTCATTCTCGCGCGCCATCCGCACCTGCCCGATCGCGCCCCGATCAATCGCGGCGCGCACCGCCTGGTAGCGCGGCGTGAAGCGGCGGCTGTGCCCGACCATGAACTTGACGCCCGCCGACCGCGCCGCCACGATCATCGCGTCCGCCTCCGCGACGGACGGAGCCATCGGCTTCTCACAGAGGATGTGCTTGCCCGCCGCCGCCGCTTCCGCCACTTGCTCGGCGTGCAGGAATTCGGGCGTCGCGATTACAACGACGTCAATATCGGGCCGCGCGAGCAGGGCACGATAGTCCGCGTACGCCTCCTCCGCGCCCCAGGTGCGCGCCGCGTGCTCCGCCGCCTCGCCGCGCACATCAGCGACGGCGACGAGCCGCGTTCGCTCGCGCAACCGGGCAATCGCGGGGAGATGCGCGCTCTGCGCGATCGTGCCGCAGCCTATGACACCAATCCCGAACCGATGGGGCATCTGAACGACCTTTCCGTACGACACACGGCCCATGCACCGATGCTATCCCCTTGGGGGGTTGGAATCAAGGGGAACGGCTCGATAAGAGCCGGATTCAAAACCGCCAATCGGTTCCGGCAACGGGGATGAGGTATCTGCGTGTCAGGCGGGCGCCGCTCTGTCACAGAACGTGATGCACCCGAACAGTCGTTACGTCTCGGAGTGCATGTGGCATCGCGGAATCGGACGAGGCAGAATTGAAACCGGGTGGCGACCCAATAATGTTCAGGTCGCCACCCGGTTTCAGGTGATGCTATCGAAATTTCACCGGTCCCGTGTACGGGCAGGTATCGCCGGGCGCCGGAGTCCTGCCGACCCATCGTCGCGTCGCCGGGACACGGCGCGCACCCGACCGTCACCCAATGGCATCATCGTCGTCCTCGGTGTCGGCAAGATCGGTAGCGGGGGGCACAGGCGCTTGACCGCCGGGTGGCTCCCCTTGCGGGAGCGACGCGAAATCCGCGACCGGCGCGGCAGTCAGTTCGCGCATCATCCGACCCAGTACCGCACGAAGTTCCGGTTGCTGGAGGAACTGCGCGACGTCCTGCGTGGTGAATGGCGTGGTGGCCGCGATCGCGTCTCGCCCTTCTTTCATGCCCGCGCTCGTGCAGCGGCAGTACGCGTCGAGGCATTCCTCAAAGGCTTTGAGGTTGATTCCTCGGTCAGCGAGTTCGCGCCGCAACGCCCCGCCGATCACCCGGTCGCTGACCAGGCACTTCAAGAGATCGCAGAGGCATCGGTCGTGCGACGATCCCGGATCAGGCGGACGGTTCCCGCCCGGATAGACGGCCGCAGACAACGTCTGCTCGCGGGTAAACGGTGAGTCGCGCAGGGTGACACCATTGGCACGCACGCGCACAGTGTACAGACCCGACTGATCGGCAATGAACGATGTAACGAAGCGTCCCCCGGCTTCTTCGGAGAGTGCGATCGTTGCGCCGCTCCCATCGGGGCGGGTGATCTCGGCCCGCACCGTCGCGCGCCCCTCCAGCGGGAAGTCATACTCGGTCAGGCGACCCACGACCGTGACCGTCGCTCCGGGTTCGAAACCGGTTTGTTGCAGCGTCGCCCGGAAATCGAGGTTGGAGTAACTATGCACGACGAGGTTGTACGGCAACGCGCGCGTCGCTTGCGCCTGCGCCAGCATGGCAAAGGACTGCGGGTTGCGTTCTTTCCGCCCCAGACTGAGGATCGCGTTCCATGTCCCCTCGTGGCTGCCCGACGGATCGGGCGGCAGGGCAGGCAGCGAGAGGCGGTAGTAACTGACGTCGCTCGCGCTGACAAATTGGACCGTGGCGCCCGCCGATGCGGGGGTGAGACGCGATCCGTCCGGCGTTTCCAACTCGAAGTCAATGGCGTAGGGGGCGGGGCTGAGGAGAATCACGTCGAGGCCCATGTCCGCCTCGGTGACGGTGAACGGAATGCGCTGCTCGGCCCCGTAGACGAGGTAGCCCTGAGGATCAAGGATAACGTTCGCGTTCGTGATTCCGGCCAGGATTTGCAGGAAGTACTTGGCGAGGCGGCTCGATTGATCCGGTGTGAGCGATCCGGTAATCAGCAAATACCCATTATGCCCCTGCGTCAGCGTCGCCAGCGCCGCCGTGCTGATATTTGCCGGGATGCCGAGGCCAACCGCGAAGGTGTTCGCGGTGATGCTGGATCCCACGGCGGACAAGAACGGCGCGGTGTTCTCCTCGCCATCAGTCAGGACGACCATCGCGGTCACATCGTAGTGCGGCGTGCCAAGCGCCTGGGCAGTATCGAGCGCCTGCTTGCCGTTGATGACGCCGGCGCCAATGGAGGTCGAACCAGCGGGGTCGAGTTGAGCGCTATTGATGATTCCCTGCGCCGTCGTGCGCCCACCACCGATAACCGCCGGGCCGACGTCGGTGATCGGCATGAGAATCTGGGACGTGTCGTCGAAGCGGACGATGCCGATACCATCACCCGGCAGCATCACGTTCACGAAGATGTTTGCGGCCTCGCGCAGCTTCTGCACCTTCGTTGTGCCATCCCCGGCGTCCTCGATCATCGAGCCGGAATGGTCGAACACGAATGATACGGCGGCTTTTGGCCGGGCGACGGTATTGGCGACGATCGGGATGACCCAGGTTTGCCCCGTTTCATCGCAATGCACCGTCACACTGCCGACGCTACTTGATCCCGCCGTGGTCGAGGTATAGGAAATCCACAGACGTGCGTCCGTCACCGACGTAAATTCACCGGGCGGGACCGTGATAGATGTACCAAGAGGCGTGCGGAAACTGCCGGTAGGCGTGGACGTGAGCGCGGTGATATGGAGCGTGATCGGCGAGCAGGACGTGACCTCGAAGACGACGGCACGGAAGGTCGTCACGCCGGTGCCGCCGATCCCTTCGGGAATATTCGCGAACGCGATGCTCGGCGTCGTCAGATTCACCGTCGTCGGGACGACGTAGGGGGTAAGGGTCTGGACAATCACCTGCTGGCAGACGGCGCAGAACGGGTTGCTCAATGCCCGCATCCGGCAGGTGTATTGCGGGCGATAGCAGCCGCAGTGATTGTAATTCGCCCCCTCGAACGTACCAACGGTTGCCGCCGAGACCGGATTCGCCTGCGTGTCGCACTGCGAGCAGTTGGCATTCTGCGTCGTCGGCATGGCCGTCGCGGGGAGAATGAGGCTGCGCCACTTATTCGTCGCCCGGTTGGTATTGATCGTCACATTCGGCTGGGTCGGCTCGCCACCGGTATAATGGTCGTGGCCCGTCTCCCCGCTGCCGCACCCCGCGTAATACTCGTACTCGTCCGCGAAGCCGAATGCGGTGTGCCCCATCTCGTGGATACCGATTTCGGCGGCATTCGGTGCGAGGGTGAAGGCCGCGACGCTCCCGCCTGAGCCGCCGTACTCCGTGGTGTTGACGATGACCATCGTCATGTTCATCTGCGGCACCTGGGCCAGCGCGACGCTCCGTGCCGAGGCGCTGTCCACCTCCAGCAGGCGGCGGATGCCGCTGTTGCAGAACGACGCGTCGAAGTAGGTGCGCGCGGTCACGCCACTGCCGCCGCTGCCGTCGCCGCACGTCGCTGGATCGTCGGCGCCGCTATCCGTCGAGGTCACGTCAACCCGGTGGATGTTGATTCCGCACCATACCCGGTTGAACGGAGCGGTATTGTAGAGGGTGTTGACGAAGTTCTGCACGTCCGCGTGGTATTGATTGATCTCACTGGCCTGATAACCGTCGCCGAGGATGACCATGTTCCAGCGCGATGTCGCCGAGCCGTGGTCAACGATCTTCGTCGTGCCGAGAATCGTTCCGTCTCCTACGCCCATTTAAACCACCTCATCCTTCGGTTCCTGCCTGAGGGAAACACGGCTCAGTTCTACGGCGGGTTCCGCGGCGCGTTCGGGGTCGTGGGGGCTGCTGAAGATAACCACCGTGTCGCCTTCGAGCGTATCGGGCACCAGCAATTCGAACGTGCCACGCGGATTGTCCACGGGCCGCCGATGGATTGGCTCCTTTGGGTCGTTTGAGAACACTTCCACATCGAAACGGATCGGGTTATGAAGGGCGCGTTGGTAGAGGATGCGGCCTGCGTGATCGCGCAGTTCGTACCAGAAGCCGGTCTGACCTTCCGAGATCGGCGTAGGATTGGGGGCCGGCGTGACCATCTCCACGCTCTGGCGCGAGACGAGGCGCACCGTCCTACCCGCGTACTCGAACGTGAGTCGCAGCGTGCGATAGGACTTTTGATCGGGGCGTCTGCTGTTGACCATGGTGTCGCTCCTTCGTGTCATGCGATCACTACACTGCCAGATTCCGGGCTATCCAGCCTCGGCGAGTGGAAGCCCTCATCACGACGATCCGGACCGCATACAGAATTGCTTGAGGGCTTGGACACAGATTCTACTCTACGCTACGGGCAAGAAATGGACATCCGTAATTCTACCTACTTCTCCGTCACAAGGTTTTTGAGAACGGACGATCACCGGTGAAGTCGTCCCTCGCGTGCTATACTCACGCCACACACGGAGGCTCGGATACGCGGGGAGGTTGACGCATGAATGGTGTCGTCGTTGCGCCGCAGCCACGGGCGGCGGAAGTGGGTGCGGAAGTCCTGCGGGGCGGGGGAAATGCCTTCGATGCGGCGGTGGCGGCGGCGTTCGTTCAGGCAGCAACCGACCCATTCATGTGCGGCATCGGCGGGATCGGCGTCGCGCAGCTTTTTGATGCGGCGACCGGCGAGAACGTCGTCCTCGACTTCGTCGGTCGTGTCGGCTCCCGCGCCCGGCCGGATCAGTGGGCGAAACAGGCCCGCCGCACCGCTGAGGGCAAGACCTACGTCGCGGGCTGGCAGAACTACCTCGGCTATCAGTCCATTTTGATCCCTGGCACCGTCGCCGGGTTGGCGGCGATCCACGCGCGCGGGCAGATGCCGTGGCGCGACCTCGTCCAACCCGCCATCCGCATTTTGCGCGAAGGATTCCCGCTCTACCCATACATCACCGAATACTTCTCTGACACGCACCAGTATCCGTCCGGCGAGAATTACCCGACCTTCGATGAATATGTCCACGCGACGGACGCGATGGCACGCCTTTGGCTGCGCGACGACGGCACGGTGCGCCGCGTCGGCGACCACCTGACGAACCCGGACTACGCCGCCGCGCTGGAATGCATCGCTGACGAGGGGCCAGAGACTTTCTATCGCGGCGCGCTCGCCGAACGAATGATAGCGGATTTCACCACGCACGACGCGCTGATCACCGCCGACGATCTCGCGGACTGCACGGCGGTCGTCCGCGCGCCGCTGCGGAGCGAGTATCGCGGCCTGACCGTCACGACCAGTCCGCTCGGCGGCGCGACGGTGCTGCAAATCCTGAACATCCTCGACGGCTTCCCCATTGCGGAGTTAGGCCACAACAGCGCGGAGTACCTGCATGTGCTCGCCTCGGCGATGCAACTCGCCTTCGCGGACCGGGACAGCATGTCCAGTGATGGCGACGCGGGCGCGTTAGCGGAACTGGTCGGCAAACGGCATGCGGCGGAATTGCGCGCCCGGATCAACGGGGCAAGCATCCCATCGAAGGAAGCCGCCGCCGTACCCGGCACGACGCATCTCTCGGTGGCGGACCGGGACGGGAACGCTGTCGCCGTCACGCACACACTCTCGATGGGATCGGGCGTCGTCACACCGGGTCTCGGCTTCCAGTACAACAACGGCATGTGTACCTTCGACCCGTTGCCCGGCAAGCCGCGCTCCATCGCACCGGGCAAGCCGCGTGTCACACCGATGTCACCGACGATGGTCTTCCGCGACAGGCGACCGGAGATCATCCTCGGTAGCCCTGGCTCCAACGCGATCGTCAACGCGGTCGCGCAGGTAATTGTCAACCGCCTCGATTTCGGCATGACGCCGCTCGAAGCGGTCTCCGTGTCGCGCATCCACTGCGAGGGCGGCCCGATGCTGACCGAGA
>JALYXG010000313.1 GCA_030947205.1 Chloroflexota bacterium | reverse complement strand
AGGTGTTGAGCGCCGCCTTCGCCGCGCCGTAAACGTAGAGTGACTTGCGCCCCCGATCCCCCGCAACCGATGACATGACGGCGATTGTGCCGTGCCGCTGCCGCTCCATCTGATTGGCGAGCGCCGTCAACAAGGCGATGACGCTCGTGCAGTTCGTTGCCCACTCCTCCATTGTCTTCGCGACGGACGCTTCGCAGGCGGCCTGGTCGCTGAGTGAGCCGTGCGCGATTAGTACCATATCGAGCGTGCCGAGCGTGACGGTCGCAGCGTCGAGCATCGCGGCGTGCGCGTCAAGGTCGGTCAGGTCGAGCGCATACGTGTTGGTGTCACCTGCGCCGCACACGCGGAGATCGTCGCGCACGGTATCCAGTTTCGTCGCGGAACGGCTGACGAGGAAAAAGCGCGCGCCCTCCGCCGCGAAGATCCGCGCCGTCGCGTGGGCAATCGCCGAGGTCGCGCCGATGATGAGAATATTCGCCATGCTGCTCCTGCCTACCGTGTCGTGCGGGTGACGCGCCGCCAAAAACTGGACGAGAACTGCGGGTCCATGTGGCAGGCAAACGCTTGCCACTGGGGGAAAAATGCCGCGAAACTTTCCACGCTCATCCGCGCGTCCTTCGCCGGGTAAACCGCACCGCCACTCGCTCGCACGACCGCGTCAAGTTCTTCGAGCAGTTGCAGCGTTTTCGCGCCGTGGAACGGAAAATCGAGCGCAAGCGTGATGCCCGGTCGGGGAAACGAGAGCATGCCGGGGGAGGGCAGGCTACCGAAGGTCTTGAGGACAACTAAGAATGACCCTTCGCCAGATCGGGTGATGCGCGTGAAGATCTCCTTGATCGCGGCATTGTCGTTGTCGAACGGGACGACACACTGATATTGGAGGAAGCCGCGCGTGCCATACATGCGGTTCCAGTTTTTGATCGCGTCGAGCGGGTAGAAGAAGGGATCGTACGGGATGGTTTTCCGCACCGATTTGGCGCGTTGCTGGTGGTAAATCGCCGTATTGAACGCCTTAACCGTCCAGGTGTTCAGGAGCGCGCCGGGCATATCTATCGGGACGCCGATGGTGGGCTTCTGCGGCGGTGGCTGATTTGCCAGTTCCGGCGACGTGTTGTGGTTGCCACGGAGGAAGTAGCCTCGAACATATCCCTCGCCGCCAAACAGACAGTCGGTCCAGGACATCGTGTATTCGTACGCCGCGTCCGACTCGGCGGTGAGGGCGAGGAACTCATCGAGCGAGTCGAAGCGAATCTGCTCCTCGTCAATCCACGCATTGCTGATCGGCTTGAGGCGAATTTCCGCCCATGTCATCAGTCCCGTCAGTCCGAGGCCGCCAATCGTCGCGCGGTAGAGTTCCGCATGTTCGTCGGGCGAGCAGATGAGCCGTTCGCCCGACGAGCGGACGAGTTCGAACCGCGTGACGTGCCGCCCAAAGGTGCCTGCACGGTGATGATTCTTGCCGTGGATGTCGTTCGCGATTGCGCCGCCAACGGAGACATACTTGGTGCCGGGGGAGACGGGCAAAAACCAGCCGCGCGGGACGAACGCATCGAGGATGTCGGCGAGCAATACGCCCGCCTCGCATTGCAGCAGCCCCGTCTCGGCGTCAAAGGCGATGAACCGGCGCAGCCCCTTCACATCGAGCGCGATCCCGCCCGCGTTCAGGCAACTATCGCCGTAACTGCGACCGTATGCGTACGGCAGCACGCTCGCCGGGAGCGCCGCCAGGTCGGGCAGGTCATCGCGCCACTGGATCGGCACGACCTCGCGCGGCACGACCGTCGGATATCGCCCCCATGATTCATACCGCGCCCGCGCCGCCATGCATCCCTTTCTGCCATCTCACCCGCTTCGCCACGTCCGATAGCGGCGACCCACTATAGAGGCCGCCCTTCCTGCCCGTCAAACGAAACTGGGTCGAAACCGGGGAGAATCGCAGAGGCGCAGAGAGCGCAGAGAAATGCGGAGAAGAAAGATACTGGGGACCGCATTCGTCCTTTTTCCTCTTTACCTTCTCTGCGCTCTCTGCGTCCTCTGCGTCCTCTGCGGTTCTCCCCGGTTTCGACCCAGTTTCAGTATCACTCCGCGACGCCGCACCAGCGGAGGATGGCGAGGGCGTCCACGCGCATCGCCTGGCGGATCTCTTCTTCGAGTACGAACTCGTCGGTGTAGTGAGCGAGGGCGACATTGCCCGGCCCGAACAGCACGGCGGGGACATGCGCAATGTCGGTGAAAAAGCGCATGTCCGATCCCCACGCGACGCCCTCGACACCCGGCTCGCGCCCCATCGCGTCCACGAAGGCGTCGTGAAGGGTGCGGACGAGCGGATGATCCACCGCGATTTCGGCGGTGCCGAACTGCGCGCCGTACCATTCCAGTTCGGGGGGGTGTTCGCGTAGCCACGGATCGGCCTGGGCGGCGTCGGTCAGCGTGCGTGCAAAACTCGCGCGCACCGCCTCCATATCCTCGCCAGGGAGGATGCCGAACCGCCCTTCCGCCACCAGCGTTTCCGGCACGGAAGAAGGCCAGTTACCCGCTTCGAGACGCCCGACGTTGAAGGGGAATTTGTTCGGCAGATGCTCATAGAGCGGATGATGGATCGTTCGGTTCCGCTCCGCTTCGAGCGCGAGTAGCGCGGCGTGGAGCGGATACCAATGTTCGAGCGCGCTTTCGCCCTCGTAGCGTAGCGCGGCGTGCGCCGAGCGGCCATGCACCGTGATGCGGAACATCAGGCAGCCGCCCCCGGCGGGCGTGATATTCAGTTGTGTCGGTTCCGCGATCAGCACGCCATCCGCGACATGGCCGCGCAGGACGGCCGCCAGTGTGCCTGCTCCGCCGCTTTCTTCCGCAATCACCGATTGCACCATCACGTCGCCCTGGAGTCGCACGCCTGCCGCTTGAATCGCCCGGATCGCCCCGATGCCGGCAATCAGCCCGCCCTTCATGTCGGTCGAGCCGCGCCCGTAAATGCGTCCGCCCGCCCGCGTCGCGCTGAAGGGCGGATACGACCAGGCAGTTTCGTCTCCGGCGGGCACAACATCAATATGGCCGTTGATGGCAATGGAACGACCGCCGCCCGCCCCTTTCAGGATGCCGACGACATTTGGGCGACCGACGAAGGGCGGTTCTTCCGCGACGTATTCGGGATACCCGGCGTCGTGGAACTCCTCATGTTGCGGTTCCCACACATCCACGTCCATACCCGACGCACGGAGCATGTCGGCCATCAGGTCCTGCACGCGCCCCTCGTGCCCGGTGATGCTTTCACGTTGCACCGCCGCCTGAATCCGGGCGACGGTCGGCTCGAACTCGGCCTCGACCGCCGCCAGCACACACCGCTCGATCTCAGAATAGCCCATGATGACTTCCTTTGTTCATGGCGAATCAATAAACGAACCGGCAGGAGAGGTTTCTCCCGCCGGCTCCGTCATTGTACGCTACGCGCATTCGCGCTTCCCCTGTGGATCAGGTCTTCTGGCAGTTACCGCGCGAGTCCGCTTCGCAGACGCGACCGTTGGCATCGCGCGTGTACGTGTCGTAGCTGCCGCCGCGCACATCGTAGACGATGGTGTTGCCGTTGCCGTCAAT
>JALYXG010000310.1 GCA_030947205.1 Chloroflexota bacterium | reverse complement strand
GCCCTTTGGGCGGCATGGATAGCATGGGCAGTATCGGTGGAGGCAATGGACAGGTACTTCCCCGTGAGCCGCGAGGACGCATCCACTCTGCCCGCTGAGCATCAGGGGTAGGCAAGCCCGGTCTGTTGCGGGATACTTCCCGGTGCGGTGGCTCACTGCTGCGCCACCGGACGATGCAACGTCGCATCGTCCGCCCTCGGAAAGGACTCCCCCGTGTCTGCTTTGCATCCGCTCATTGCCGCTTCGGTGTTGGGCGATATCGGCTCGCTGATCTTTCAGGCGATCTTTGCCTTCGCACTCCTCCTGATCGCTATCTGGGGCCAGATTTCGCAGGGGAATCGCGCCCTCAAGATGGGGCAGGATATCGCTTTCGGCTTTTTCGCCCTGTTTGTCTGGTTCATCGGCGTCTCGCAGATGATCGCTGGGCAGGTGAGTGGCCTCGCACTCGTCCTCGTCACGATCCTGATGGGTACCGCGCTCATTGACCGAGTCCGCGCGGCGACGTGGGCGCGCCTCCTGCCAATCGAAGCGGAGAGCCGGATGCACATGCTCGGCCTCGTCTGCTTGCTGTTCGCCGTTGCTGTTTTCTTTCTCGCCTCCGCGAGCGTTGCCGATCCGATCGGCACGCCGACCGATCGCGCCAGCGTCTACGATCCCGGCCAACCGCGCGCCAGCAGCGGCATCGTGTGGAGCGGCTTCGATCCGCTCCCCGCGCCGCGCAAGAATATGGGCGTCGTTGCGGTCGGCAGCACGCTGTATGTTGTCGGTGGCGACGATGCGAATGGCCCGACGAGCAGTGTCCTCGCCTACGACACCGCTTTGCGCGATCAGCCGGTGGCGGGGAGGGTTCCGCAGTGGGCGACCAAAGGGCCGCTGCCGGAGCCGCGCGCCAACCTCGCCGTTGCCGTGCTCGACGGCAAGATTTACGCGGTCGGCGGCGAGCGGGACGGTGTGCCCGTCGCTGCCGCCGCCGTCTACGATCCCGCGACGGACACCTGGGGCGCACTGCCGCCATTGCCGGAAGGCCGCACGGACCTCGCGGCGGCGGGCGCGAACGGCAAACTGTATGTCCTCGGCGGCACGACCGTCGCCGGTACCACACCGAAGCGTCATGGCCTCACAACCGTCTCTGTCTACGATCCAGCGACAAAGCAGTGGTCCGCCGCCCCAGCGATGCCGACCGCGCGGAGTGGCCTTGCGACGGTCGCTCTCGGCAACACGATCTACGCGCTCGGCGGGCAGCAGGATGGCGTTAGCCTGAAAACGGCGGAGCGGTTCGACCCGCAGACGAATGCGTGGTCCACGCTTGCCCCGATGCGTGAAGCGCGTCGGAACCTCGCCGCGACGAACCGCGAGAACACGATCTACGCGGCGGGTGGCATCGGCACGGCGGAGTCCTCGAACACCCTCCAGGTCCTCGACATCGCGGCGAACAAATGGAGCAGCGGCCCCGATCTCGTCGCGGGTAGTTCCGGTCTCGGCTTCGTGGCGGTGAATGGCAAACTCTACACGGTCGGCGGCGCGAAGGACCAACTGGGGCAGATCGTCCCGCACGGTGGTCTGGTCTTCACGATTGGCGAGGCGCTGATCGTCGGCGCGCTCGGCATCGTCTTCGTCGGTGTCGGTGTACGGAGGACACGCAAAGTGGCGGTGGAGAAAGCGGCCACAGCGCGGACGACAGCGGCGAATCGGGGTGTGATCGCCACCAGCACGGCAGTCGAGGAGAGTGGCGAACGGTTCGTCGGCGGTGTGCGCTTCATGTGGCGACGGACACCCAACGAACTTCGCGCCCGCCTCGGCCTCGACGCCCCGACGCCCATGACGCTGCTCGTTGCGGTTGTCACGGCGGCCGTCCTCGTCGGTGTGGCGATTGGTGGCCAGTGGCTGACGGCGCAACTCTCACCGACGATCGCGGAAAATGTGCGCCGCATCAACGATCAGGCGCTCGCCAATATCGGTGGTCTCGGTGCGGCGGCGGTCGCGGCGGTCCTGCTTGGCATCGGGGAGGAATTGCTCTTCCGGGGTGCGATCCAGCCGCGCTACGGCGTTTTCCTCGCCGCGCTCGCCTTTGCCGCGCTGCACACGCAGTACGGCTTCCCGCTCGCACCGCTGACGGTCTTCGCGGTCGGCATCGTGCTCGGCATCGCGCGCCGCTACACGAACACTACCGCCGCGATCCTTTCGCACGTCCTTTTCGTCGCTGCAATGGTAACGCTCGTCGCGACGCGCGCGTGGACAGGATAATACGGTTACACCTATGACAGCGAAGTGGCAGGCAGCAGTGCGCGAAAATGCGATGCTGGCCGCGCTCCTGGGGCTGACGGAGGAGCCGTGCTATCTCGTCGGCGGGGCGGTGCGCGATCTGCTGCGGGGCGAAACGCGCATCGCGGATTGGGACATCCTCATCCCGCGCGACGCGAGCGCGATTGCCCGGCGCTTCGCGGACAGGATCGGCGGGGTATTTGTTCCGCTGCACGATGCGCAACCGACCGCACGCGTCGTGCAGGCGGGTCAGCAGTACGATCTGACCCAATACCGCGCCGAAACGCTGGAAGAAGACCTCCGGCGGCGCGACTTCACGGTCAATGCGATGGCCGTTGATCTCCGCACGCTGCTCGGCGGCGATGCAGCAGTTGTTGATCCCTGCGGCGGCATCGCGGACCTCGCCGCCGCCCTTCTGCGGCCGTGTGCGCCGGATACCTTTCGCGATGACCCGCTGCGCGCCGTCCGGTTGTATCGCTTCGTCGCGACGCTCGGCTTCGTGCCGACCGCCGAGGCGAAATCGCTGGCAGCAGCGATTGCCGACCGGTTGCACACCGTCGCGCCGGAGCGGATCGCAGACGAACTCGCCCGCCTCTTCGCCGCCGCGAACGCCGTGCCCGCTATGGAAGGACTCGTGCGTAGCGGCCTATGGGAGGCCATCGTACCGGAAGCGACCGCCGGGCAAGGCATGGTGCAGAGTCGCAACCACCATCTCGATGTCTTCGATCATGACACGGCGGCATCCGTCGCGGTCGCCGGTTTTCTCAACACGCTGGACGACTGGGCCGCGCCGTATGCCGAGGAGTTTCGCGCCTGGCTCGATACCCCGCTCGCCGGGGAGCGGATGCGCCGCTGGATCGTCCCGCTCGCCGCGCTACTGCACGACGCCGCGAAACCGGATGTCCGCACGGTCGGGACGGACGGCGCGCCGGGCTATCCGTGGCACGAGCAGGCGGGCGGGCATCTCGCTCGTCGGATCGCCGAGCGGTTGCGCCTTTCCCGCGCGGAACAGCGTCTGCTCATTGCCGCGATCCGCCAGCACGCGCGCCCGAACGATCTCCAGGAGCACGGACCGGAGCAGGCTGTCCGGCTCATGGTAGTCCTGGGCGATGCCGCGCCCGCCTGCATCATGGTGGCGATGGGCGACCGTGCGACCGCGCGCGGCCCGAACCGCCCACCGGAAAAGGTGGCACGGGACATCGCCTTCCTGCAAGGACTCACGCGCGATTACTTCGGCGCGTACGCCCCGCTCCTCGCCACGCCGCCGCTCATCAGTGGCGACGATCTGATGCGCGC
>JALYXG010000279.1 GCA_030947205.1 Chloroflexota bacterium | reverse complement strand
AGATCGCGCCGAAGCAGGTGCAGGGCGGCATTCGCGAGCAGGAAAAAGGCGGGATCGGCGATGCTGATGACGGTCGTCACCGCGAATGCGCGCGGATACGTGCGTACGCTGCCGCGCACTTAGCGCGGCCCCGGCGTCGCGGTCGTACCCGGTTTGATGAGCGGAATCCCCGCCGCGCAGAGCGGACAGCGATCGGGCGGATAGGCGACGATTTCCTCCGCATTGAGCGCGACAAGCGGCGCATCGAACACGACCTTGCCGCCGGAGCGGTCCCACAGGACGCCGATGCCGACGACTGTTACATCGTGCGACGCGAGCGCCGCCAGCGTTTCCCGCACGCTCCCGCCCGTCGTCAGAATATCGTCCACGACGAGGACGCGCGCGCTGGGTGCGAAGGTCGTCCCGCGACGGAAGGCGCGGCCCGTCTCGCCTTCGCGCTCCGCATACGCCGCCGCGACGCCCATCTGCCGCGCCGTCTCGAAGGCGAGCAGGATGCCGCCCGTCGTCGGCCCCGCCACCACGTCCACGCGCGCGTCGGCGAACGCCCGGACGAAGCCGCCGCAGATCCGCTCCGTCGCGCGCGGGTTGCGGAGCAGGTCGAATTTCTCGACGTAGGTGTCGCCATGCAGCCCGGACGAATACAGGAAATGACCGATTTTGATCGCCCCGGCTTCCCGCAGCACCTCGCCCGCCGTCGGTTCGCGCATGTCCGCCCCCTCCCCCGTCAACCGAGCCGCCAGACGGCCGTCCGCGATGCATACAGATCGAAGCCGACGCGCCGGTGCATCGCCAGCGACGCCACGTTCTCCTGATGGATACCGGCGAGGATCGCCGACGCGCCCGCCGCTCGCCCCCATGCGTGCAGCGTTTGGTACAGCATCGTCGCGACACCGCGCCGGTGGTGATCCGGGTGGACGGAGATGTCCTCGACCCAGACGGCGAGCGGTTCGAGGTCGAAATGCCGCAGCGGCTGCGCCAGCACATAGCCGACGATTACCCCGTCCCCTTCCGCGACGAACGAGCACGCCGTTTGCACGTAGAATGCGAAGGAATCCGGGGTAATCGCGCGCTGCTCCTCGCGCCGCTCCAACGTAGCCCGGTCCCAATCGAAACCGAGAAAGGTACGGGCGCTGTAGCGCATCACCGCGTCATCGAGCGCCCGTAGCGGTTCGTAATCACCGGGCTGGATGCGCCGGACGGCGAGGGGTGCCATATCAGTCAAATCGCCGCGATGCCGGGATCGGTCATTGGCGTCATTCGCCTTCCCCGTAGTGATACACTCAATCATCCGTCCGCAGCATCGCGACCAGATCGGCCTCATCGGCGGCGTTCGGGGCGGTGGTGCGCAGCGGCATCGGGCCGGGCAGCGCGACACCGATGATCTCGTTGAGCGAATCCAGCCCTTCGGCATCGAGCCAGGCCGCGAGGCTGTCTAGCACGTCGAGCCCGGCATGGGGATTGACGAAGGTCGCCGTCCCGACTTGCACCGCTGTCGCGCCCGCCATGAAGAACTCCAGCGCGTCCTCGGTTGTCGCGATGCCGCCGATGCCGATCACCGGTACGGCGACCGCCTGCGCCACCTGCGCCGTCATCCAGAGCGCGACGGGCTTCACCGCCGGGCCGGACAGTCCGCCGCCGCCCGTCGTCAGGATCGGTCGCCGCCGCTTCGTGTCAATCCGCATCCCCTTCAGCGTATTGATGAGCGTGATCGCGTCCGCGCCCGCCGCGACGACCGCTTCCGCAATTATCACAATATCCGTAACATTTGGTGAAAGTTTGACGAGAACGGGCAATGTCGTGTTCGCGCGCACCGCCGCCGTCACTTCCCCAGCCATTATCGCGTCCACGCCGAACTGCATGCCGCCGACATCTACATTTGGGCAGGAGATGTTGACCTCGATGCCCGCCACGCCGGGCGCTTCATCGAGCAGTCGAGCCATTTCGGCGTAGTCGTCCACATGCTCACCGCTGATGTTGACGAGCATTTTTGTCTGCCATCGTTCCCATACGGGCGCGTACTTGCGGATCGTCTCGTGGATGCCGGGGTTCTGGAGACCGATGCTGTTGAGCATCCCCGCGTGCGTCTCGGCAATCCGGGGCATCGGATTGCCCTTGCGCGGCCGGAGCGTCGTCCCCTTCGAGACGATGCCGCCGAGCCGCTGGATGTCCATGATCCGCGCGTACTCGACCCCGTAGCCGAACGTCCCGGAGGCGACGAGGACTGGATTGGACACGACGAGTTCGCGGGCATTGCGCGGCGCGAGATCGGTGGCAAGATTCACGACCATGTCAGCGCCTCCATCGCGAAAACTGGCCCCTCGGTGCAGGTGCGCTCGTAGCCGCGCGTCGTTTCGACGACGCAGCCGAGGCAGACGCCCATGCCGCACCCCATCTGCTGCTCGATGCAAATCTGCACGGGCGGCGTGCGGGCGCCGCGATGCTGCTGCACCTTCGCGCGCAGTGAGCGGAACATCGGGTTCGGCCCACAGGCGAATATGCCGTCTGCCCAGTCAAGATATTCCGGCATCAGGTCCGTCACGAAACCGTGATGGCCGAGCGTGCCGTCATCGGTGGCGCGGATCACCTCGACCTGCTCGGGAAGATAATGCAAGGGCAGATGCTTTTCCGCCGTCTGCGTGCCAATCAGCAGGACGATCGCCGCGCCCTTCGGCAACTCCTCGTCCGCGAGCATGACGAGCGGCGCGATCCCGACGCCGCCCGCGACCATCAATAAGTGCCGCTGATTGCCTGCGACCGTGAAGGCGCTGCCGAGCGG
>JALYXG010000266.1 GCA_030947205.1 Chloroflexota bacterium | reverse complement strand
TCGTGCTCGGCAAGCGGGCGAATGCGGAGCATCACGAGGCGATCTGCGCGCGCCCCGATTACGGCATCACCCTCCCGCACCCGACCTGGATGGGGCGCATCGCCTTCTTCCGCCGCTTCCGGTATCGGATCGATAGCCAGGAAGACGCGGACCTGCTGCTGCGCGCCTACCGGGACGCCCGCTTCGCGAGCGTGCCCGAGATCCTGCTCGGCTACCGGGAGGAGCGGCTCAGCCTCGGGAAGATTCTTAGGTACCGGCGACTTTATGTCCGCAGCATCGTGCGCGAATTCCGGCATCAGGGGAAGCCGCATCTGGCGGCCAGGGGCGTGGCGACCCAAGTGCTCAAGGCAGCGGTCGACTGTGTCGCGGTGACGAGCGGGCTGGGCTACCGGCTCCTGCGCCATCGCGCCCGCCCGGTCACGGACGTGGAGCGGAGGAGGTGGCACGACGTCTGGGCTGGACTCAATGCTGCGCAGTCCACATCTGCGGCGATTGTGGGGGGTAGCGCGGTGCGAAGGGAGTCCTTCTGCGGGGCAAACGATGCCTGTGCTGTCGCGTCCGCGACAGCGATCACGCTCGTTCACGTCGCGCCCCACCCGATGTTCTTCTCGTTTCTCAAGGGGCAAATCGGTTTCATGAAGGCGCGGGGGCTCGAGTTGCACGCGGTCGCATCGCCCGGCCCTCTCCTAGATGCCCTCGCGGCGCGGGAGGGAATATCCGTGCACGCGGTGACGGTCGCTCGGCGGATTGCGCCGCTGCGCGACCTCGTCTCCATCGTCCGCTTGTACCGCGAACTGCGGGTGATCCGTCCCCACATCGTGCACTCGCACACCCCGAAGGGGGGGCTCGTCGGCATGACTGCCGCGTGGCTCGCGCGCGTGCCCGTGCGCATCGCTCACAGCGACGGCTTACCGATCCTCACCGCACGCGGTCATACGTGGGCGCTGCTCTGGTGCAGCGAGAAAATGATCAGTTTGCTCGCGCACCGGGTCCTCTACGTTAGCCACTCGAACCGCCATATCGCTGTACAGCGCGGGCTTTGCCCCGTGAAAAAGACGGGCGTGATCCTCAACGGGAGTGTTAACGGAGTGGATGCAACGGAGCAGTTCAACCCGGCGCGCGTTAGGGGCGCGCGCGACAGTATGCGCCAAACATCCGGCATCCCCGGCGATGCCCTGGTGGTTGGCTTCGTTGGTCGCCTCCTGCGGGAGAAGGGTGTGGCGGAGTTGGTCGCGGCGTGGGGGATGCTGCGCGCGGAATTCCCGGCGCTGCACCTCCTGATCGTCGGGACGTTCGATTCGCGGGACCCCGTGTCGCCGGAGGTCGAGGCGCTGCTGCGCGATGATCCCCGCATTCACCTAACGGGCCAGATAGAGGACATGCCGCCGCTCTACGCCGCGATGGACATCGTCGCGCTGCCGTCGTATCGCGAGGGACTGGGGATGGTGCTCCTCGAGGCCAGCGCGATGGCGTTGCCGACAGTCGCGACGGACGTCCCCGGCTGCATAGACGCAGTGCAAGACGGTGTCACGGGGACACTGGTCCCCGCTCGCGACGCGGGCGCATTGGCCGACGCGCTCCGACGTTACCTCCGGAGCCCTGAACTGCGGACGTGCCACGGTGGTGCGGGGCGTGAGCGCGTCCTGCGTGATTTCCGTCCAGGCGCGCTCTGGGAGGCGCAGTATCTTGAGTACGTGCGTCTCCTGGGCGCGAAAGTGACGGCGATCGTCCCAGAGTAGAGGGGCAAGACACTGTTGGCCCATCTCCGCAGGGATGAGCGGCACTGCTCGTCGGAAAAGAGGCTGAGCGATGCATCTTGCGTTTGCGATGGAGAGAAGAATCAAGGGAGAAGGTGGAAGGGTGGGATATCCGTTAAAGCGCGCACTTGATGTCACGCTCGCCCTTGCGACCTTGGCACTACTCTCGCCCGTGCTGGCCTTCATCGCGCTCATCGTCATGCTTCGTCTGGGTCGTCCAATCCTCTTCAGGCAGATGCGGCCGGGCCTCCACGGAAAGCCGTTCGTGCTCTACAAGTTCAGGACGATGCGGGAGATGTACAATGATCGGGGGTATCCGTTACCGGACGAGCAGCGTGTGACGCGATTGGGTCGTTTCCTTCGCGCGACCAGCCTCGATGAGTTACCCGAGGTCATCAATGTGTTAAAGGGCGAGATGAGCCTGGTCGGCCCGCGCCCCCTCCTCATGCG
>JALYXG010000186.1 GCA_030947205.1 Chloroflexota bacterium | reverse complement strand
AAGGCGTCGCCCGCGCCCGTGCCGTCCACCTCCTCGGCGGGCCAGGCGGGGACGAAGCGCATCTCCACGCCGTCTTGCGTGTACCAGCAGCCGTGCGGGCCATCCGTCACGCAGAGAAAGCGCATATGCGGCCGCCAGACTTCCCGCAAGGCGCGGGCCGGGTCATCGTGACCGGTGAGGATCGTCGCGTCTTCCTGCGCCAGTTTGATCACATTGGCGTAGTCCCAAATCTTCCAGACGGAATCGCGCGCGTCCTGCAGGTTGCGCCACGCGGCGGGGCGGATATTCGGGTCGAAGGCGATGGCGATTCCCGCGTCTTGCGCGACCTGCATCGCCTTGACCGCCGTTTGCTCCATCGGGCTGCCAGACGCGCGACCGAGCCGGGCATACAGGCACTTCGCCCGCCGGATCAGGCCCACGGGCAGATCGTCCGGGTTGTAGGTCATTGCGGCGGAGCGGTCCCAGATGAAGTTGAACTGCCGCTCGCCCGCTGTGGGGAAGGTCGCGAAGGCGAGTGCCGTATCCGCCTCCCGCGTGACACGCGCCGCGCTGATGTCCACCCCGGCGGCGCGGAAACTGGCGAGGATCGCGTGGCCGAACGGGTCGTCCCCCACCCGGCCAATGAAGGCGACCGGCACGCCAAGCCGCGCGACCGCCACCGCGACATTCGCCGGCGCACCACCCGGCGCGGGCACGAACGGCGGGAAGGTCTCGAACGCCCCAACCCGCGTCGCAATGAAATCAATCGTCGCCTCGCCGAGCGTCACGACGGCGGGGGAAGGAGCGAGTACTGAGTACTGAGTACTGAGTTCAGTCATCTCGTCTATCGGTTCCTTCTTCCGTATCCATATTCTCAGTTTGGATGCATCGAGCCTCGTTAGGACCACCACTCAGTACTCAGTATTCAGTACTCAGCACCCGCCCTTACGTCACTCCCGGCTCCAGGATACTGAGGGTCTTGTTCGTCGCGTCGAGCCGCGCCTGCACGCCGATGGGGAGAGTGGCGAGGTGCTTGCCGTGGCCGATGGGCAAATGATAGAGCGTCGGGATGCCCAGGGGGCGGATGAGATCGTCGAAGACCTGTTCGAGGCTGAGTGAGGGGGCATTCTTCGGCACGCAATCCGTGTGTTCGCCGATCACGATGCCGGCGCATTCCTGCAACTTCCCGGCGGCGATCAGTTGCGAGAGCGAGCGGTCAATCGAGAACGGCGGGACGTGGACATCTTCGAAGAAGAGGATTTTCCCTCGCGTCTCCACTTCCCACGGCGTCCCGACGAGCGCGGCGAGCAGTTGGAGGCAACCGCCGACCAGTTCCCCCTCCGCGACGCCCGGCACCATTGTTTCGACGTACGAGTCATCCGGGTCAGGCAGAATGTCGAACGGCTCGGTCTCCATCAAGGCGCGACGAAAGGCGGCGAGCGTGTACTCCGTCGCGCGAGGGAAAGTGATGACCATCGGGCCGTAGAAAGTCACCCAGTTCAATTCTTTCGCGAAGATGGCGTGCGGCACGGTGATGTCCGAAAAGCCGATAAACGGCTTCGGCGGTCGGTCTTTCAGTTTGGCGAGCAATTCGCGGTCGAGCGCGTTCGCGGTGCGGTTCGCACCCACGCCGCCGCGCATACAGATGACGGCGTCCACATCATCGCGGAAGAACATCGAAAGCAAGTCGTCGGCGCGATCCCGGTCCGACCCGGCGATATAGCCGTAGCGGTCGTGCGCGTGCGGCGCGAAGACGACGTTGAAGCCCAATTTCTCCAGCGCCTCGACGCCGCGCCACGTCACGGAGCGCTCGAAAATCTGGCTCGAGGGCGCGACGACGCCGAGCGTCATTCCGGCCTGCAAACGGGGCGGTTTCTGTCGTCCGGTCATGCAATGCTCCTTCATTCAGACGGAATGTCGCTGTAGGGAAGCGATCTGGGCGGGCGGGCGGGCGGGCACGAAATAGACCGGCAGCGATTCCTCAACCTGGATCGTCACGAGGCGATCAATCACGAGATCAACAATGGCATCGGTATCCTCAACATCCACGGTCGCCGTAAGATAGACACCTTCCGGGTCCTCTCCGTGTGAAATCGTAAATGTCGCAGCCGGATAGCGCTTTCGAATGATTGTCTGCAGTTCGGAGAGTGCGGCTTTCATACGTGGGTGGTCATCGTTGATGTGCTCAGCGTTCATGGTCGCTCCGCTTCTCTGGTTTCGACCGCTCGAAGAAAGTCCCGAGTCCGACGCACCGCACGAGCCGCCTGCGTTTCGGTAATCGGCTCAATCGTGTAATCCGCAGTATGGCGAAGGATGAGGTTACGCGCGAGGCTATCGCGCAAACCCGACGCGTAGACCTTTCGCCGATTAATCAGCTGCCCAACGAATTGTGCCTGCACGAAGTCGTGCCCCCATGTCGTACGTCCGCCAGTAAGCAGAATGCCATCATGAAGAAGCGCGGCGATTGCGGACTGAAAGCAGCCGTAATAGCATCGGTTGACGCAATTGTTGTATCGCCGCTCGGCGAATTCGCTTTCCGCGCCTGCAAGGCACTCCAATGCCTTTTCGAGAAAGAGTTGTCGCGATCCGTCCCTCATCGAGCGATTGTACATGATGATGTATGGCAGAAACAGGCAATGTGACGCTCCGCTACGATGAATGAGCATCAGTTGCTCCTTCGTCGCAGTAGCGAGTAGCGAGGGAAATGCTCTTATTACTCGCTGCTCGTTTCTTTAGTCGTCGCCCTGGCCGGTGGCGCTGAGAGAGGGCGCGCCGAGAGGCGTCTCGCTCGCCGCGACTGCCGCTTCGGCGGTCGGTGTTTCGGGCGGGGCGAAGGAGGCGCGTAGTGGGATCTCCTTTAGCCAGAAGTTGATCGCGAAGGTGATGACCGAAAGGGTCATGCAGATCATGAAGACGCCGGTGATCGCATAGACGAGCGCGTCCCTGGTGTTGGCGAGCAGGGTTTGCAGCAGTTGCGCGCCGTTCGGCAGGGCAGCGAACTGATCCTTCAATTGCGGCAAGATCTGCGCCAGTTGCAGCGGGTTCTTGAAGGCGCCGAGCGCCGCCGCCGGTGTCCCCTGCGGCACCGCACCATCGAAGTGCGCCTTGTAGCGGGTGAGCATGATCGAGCCGAAGACCGCCGCGCCGACCGTGCCGCCGATTTGTCGGAAGAACTGAACCGCCGCCGTCGCCGCGCCGATCTGCCGCTGCGGGGCGGCATTCTGGACAATCAGCGTGAAGATTGGCATCGTCAGACCCATCCCCGCGCCGACGAAGAGCATCGCGAAGACCACGGACAGGCGCGTCGTTTCCGCGCCCATGCGCGACAGCAGAAAGAGGCCGAAGGTCATGATGCCGAGGCCGAAAAGGACGAGCGCTTTGTACCGCCCCATCCGTGCGACAAACTGCCCCGCGCCGATGCTGCCGACGGACCAGATCACCATCATCGGCGTCAGGAGCGAGCCGGACTGCGTCGCCGAAACACCGATCACTGTCTGCATGAAGAGCGGGATAAAGAGGATCGCGGAGAACATCGCCATGCCGCTGAGGAAGACCGTGACGGTCGAAAGGGCGATGATCCGGTCGCGGAAGAGCGAAAGCGGCAGAAGCGGTTCGACGGCGCGCGCCTCCGCGAGCACAAAGGCGACGAGCATCACGACCGCGACGACGAGCAGCCCGACGACGCGCGGCGAACCCCAGCCGTAATCCGTCACCCACGTCAGCGCGAGCAGAAGCGGAACAAGGCCGCCGAGCAGTGTCACGACTCCGGCGTAATCAATCACCCGCTTGACGCCCTCCGGCTTGAAGTATGGGAAGGCGAAGTACAGGGCGGTAGTGGCGAGGATGCCGACGGGCAGGTTGATGTAGAAGATCCATCGCCACGAGAAACTGTCCGTGATCCAGCCGCCGAGCGTCGGCCCGAAAACCGAGGACATTCCCCAGACCGCACTGAGCAGCCCCTG
>JALYXG010000160.1 GCA_030947205.1 Chloroflexota bacterium | reverse complement strand
CCAGTTCGGGACGACCGAGCAGTTCGTAGTCGTAGAGTTCGTAGTTGTGGCGGTCTTTCAGCGCGCCATCGGCGTGGATGCCGCTCTCGTGCGCGAAGGCATTTGCGCCGATACCGACCTGCCGGATTGGCACGGGCAGGCCGTAAGAGCGGGCGACGTAGTTGCCGAGTTTCCACGCCCACGACAGGTCCAACTGCTCGCCGAGTTCATACCCCTGCAAACCGTTCGCGTATGTGATCGCGAGGATGCAGGAAAGGAGATCGGCCTGCCCGGCGCGCTCGCCGTTGCCGTTCACCGTCGCATTGATGTAGGCGTCCACGCCCGCGTCCACCGCCGCCTGCGCCGCGAAGACGCTGTTCGCGTTCGCCATACCGAGATCGTCGTGGCAGTGCGGCTCGATCGGGATGCCCACCGCTTCGGCGAGCCGGGTGATGCGGTCATAGATCGTGCGCGGCGAGTCGAAACCGAGCGTATCACAGTAGCGGAAGCGCACCGCGCCCGCCTCCTTCGCCGCCAGGGCGAACTCGATTAACTGCGCGATGTCCGTGCGGCTCGCGTCCTCCGCATTGACGCCGATCGTGCGGACGCCGCCCTCTTTGGCTGCCTGCACCGCATCGGTCATCTCCCGCGTGACGGCGGCACGATCGAGTTTGCCCCGAAACTTCAGTTGCAGCATCAGGTCGGAGGTGCTCATCGAAAGGTTGAGGTCCGTGCAGCCGACGGCGACCGCCCGCTCGACATCGCTCCGGAGCGCGCGCACCCAGCCTTCGAGGACCATCGTGCCAAACGCGCCGTTCGCCTTGAGCGCGAGGTTGCCTTGCAGATAGTGATATTCGTGATCGCTGAATGGGAAGCCGAACTCCGACTGGAAAACGCCGATTTTGGAGAGATACCAGTTAACCATCGTCTTTTGGAACTTGGACAGTTTGATCCGCGAGGTCTGCACGCCGTCCCGATTGGTGACATCAATGAAATGAATCCGCGCCATCCGACCAACTCCTTGCGGGCCTTCAGCGGGCGCGCCGCTAAAATCCGGCACGCCCCCTCGACCCATGTTTCCGCGACCGCGAAACGCATAAAGGCTGCCTTTCGCGTGTGACCGACAGGGTCAATGGTGACATTGTGCCGCTGGGGGGAAATGGGTGTCAATCGGTTTGTCGCGCGGGATCGTTATCAGCATCCGCTGTCGGCATGCTCGCGGTATGCGTCCACGAACCATGGGTGGATAACGCCGAGTGTTGCGCGTCGTTCCCAGAGGTAGCGGAGATAGACGAGTGCCGCCGCATCGAGCGTATGCGCGAGCGCGGAGAGCAATTCATCACGGTACGGGGGGATGCCGGGTTGATCCCAGGCGATCTTGTCCGCGACGAAGACGACTGTATCGAGCACGGAGGCATTCGCTTTGAGTGTCGTGTGGCAGCCAATCGCACTCAGGACCGCGCTATCCCGCTCGCCGAAGATGTCCCGCGCGAGGACGGCGGAGAGCTTCTGATGGAGGATCATCGGAAACGCCGCCTCTTCGGACAACACATCCACACCGAACATCCGCGCCACCGGGACTCGCTCCGCTGTCGGAAGAACAGTGCTGACATCGTGGAACCAGCCCGCGCGTTCCGCGCTGTCGGTGTCCGCACCGACAACGGTCGCGATCCGCCACGCCTCCTGTGCGACTGCCGCGCAGTGTTTCGCCGTCGCCGGGCAGCCGTGACGAATGAGGAATGTGGGAATGTCGCTGCGGGGTGTGCCGGAAAGCGTTATCCCATCCCGGAGGCGCGCGAGGAGGCGTTCCGCATCACTGGTGTGCATTTCATACATCCTCATCTGTATCGGACAGTGGCGCATCGCCCGGCTCGGGAACCACGATCTTGCTCCCTGGTACGGATCGCTCCTTGACGACGATCCACTGGGCACCCACGTCGGGATCAATCCACGTCACGCGGTGCCGCTCTCCCGGCTGCACCATCACGACGAGTCCCGCCTCCAGCAACACATCCTTTCCCTCGACACACAAGGTCGCACGGCCATGCAGGACGACGTAATACTCGTGGAAGTCGTGATAATGATAGACCTCGCCAGGCCGCACGCTCGTCAGCACGTCCGTCGTCAGCCCGATCTCGATGGGCGAGCCATTCCAGTGCCCGCACCGCCACGGATTCTCCGACTCCCGATATATCCGCATAGTTCTCCTCAGGGCGCGTTTTCCGTGGCGGAGAGGAACTGATCCGGGTAGCGCGCGAAAGTGACGAGCGTGGCTGCCTCGACGCGTAGGTAGATGCCCTCGCCCCAGTCACGCACGCTCGATCCGTTCGCCGCCCGCTGCATCTCCTCCAGCGCCGTGAAGTCGGTGGTGTCCGCCGGGATGACCGTCGCGCTGCCGTGGGCAATGATCGCCAGGTCATCCCCAACGAAATGGGTGAGGCTGACCGCCGGGCGCGCTGTTACCATCCGTGTCCGTGCCGCCGTAGCGACAGTCGGGATGTGGAACTGCCCACGATAAAAGAGTGACCCGATCGGCGCGATGCGCGGCTCCCCCTTCGCCGTCACGGTCGCAAACGCGACGTTCTGAATGCCCTGCAAATACCGCACGAGTTGCCCCGCTGTGAACGAGTGTTCCGGCATCTCGAACGAGCTGCGCAGGAACGCTCCCGCCCGCTCGATGCTCCGGTCCAGCAGTATCTGTAACCGTTCGATGTCCTCTGGTGTTTCGTGCATATTTCCTCCTTCACGGCGATCAGAGGGTTTCGATGAATTGCTCTTGTGTTATCCCCGCTTGTTTGAGAACGCCCCGCAGTGTACCGATCGCCAGTTCGCGGTGGAGTGAAACGACGCAGCCGATCTCTCCATCGAGCGTCTGCTTCTTTAGAATGACGTGACTACCACGTTGTCTAATCCGCTCGAACCCCAACCGCTCCAGAGCGCGAATCGTCTCCGCCCCCGAGACACGGCGCAGTTCAGACATACGTGGCTTCGAAGGTTGTGATCAGTGTTCGGCCGACATGGGGCAACGGGAATTCTTCCAGGTAAAGTTCCGTCGCTTCTCTCAAATTGTTAACAGCCTCGTCAATCGTCTCGCCCTGGCTAATCGTGCCTACTTCGGGACATTCCGCCACATAAAGATCATCTTCCCGATGGACAACTGCTGTCAGCGTCTGCCTTGCCATACGTGTTCCTTCCGATGTTGCAATGCTTCTTCTGTTCGCTATGTCAACGCATCAGCAAGCCCTGTTCCGCGCCCGCCAGTAAGGCGCGCAGGCGGTCGGTGCGGAGATGGTAGTAGAGGCGATGCTCGTCGCGGCGGATGTCCACGAGGTCGAGTTTTTTCAGGCCATTGAGATGATGCGAGACGGTCGCGATGCTCAGGCCGAGCAGTTCCGCCAGCTCCTGCCCGTACCGGGGCGCGGCGACGAGCAATTGAATCAGCGTCCAGCGTGCCGGGTCGGCGAGTAGGCGGTAGACATCCTGATACGTTCCTTGCGGCGCGACGACCGGCACGACCTCGCCCGGTTCCGCTGGCGGAGTGCGTGTGGAGGTCAACAGCATGTCCGCGCCGTATGCGATGGCGCGGATTCCGAGATCGCGCGTCGTATTGGGGGCGTGATCGGACGGTATCGTTGCCCAGCCATCGCCGAGGAATGCTGACGGCCAAAAAAGCAGGCGTGGCATATCCTGCGCATTCTGACGTGTGTTGGGCAGGTGCGTGACGGCGAAGGCCATCGGATCGTCGGCATGAGCCGCCCGCATCCGCGCCTCGGCGGCTCGCTCCGTCGCGTACAGTTCGGGGAGCAGTGGCGCGAAAACGTCATCGAATAGCCCCGCGAGCAAGTCCGCGAGTCGCTGTCGTGTCCGCGCCGGATGCGTGACGACATCCACGATGCGTAGCGGGTCGGACGGTCGGGGATAGAGGAACCGCTGCACATACTCCATCGCCCACGCGGGATCGTCCACGAGCGACCGGAGAGCACCGGTGCTACGCGGCGCGTCGGGACGGAGCGTCCCCCCGCAGGTGAGCGCATGCGCGACGACCGCCGTATCCGGCAGCGCGCGGAGCGCCGCGACCAGCGCCTGGGGGTCATCGGCATCTGGCAGCACCCAAGCCACGTCGAATGCAAGCGTTCCTATCGGGAATGCCGCGTCGAAGGATGACTGGATAGAATGTATCGGCTCCGCTTCGATCCGCTGCACGAGTCCGAAGAGCCGGTTCGCTCCCGCCTCGCTCCCGCTACCAATGGTATTCGCAAGTAGGTACAGTCCGAGCAGGCAATCAACCAGCGGCAAGCACGCGAATGTGACGCGCTCATCCCAAACCGATTCGTCTTCCCGCAACGTGACGTGAATCACCAACCCCCCTCTAGATCGAAACGTTCCCCTTCCCCGTGGGGAAGGGGGCAGGGGGTTCGGGCGAGTTACGCGTTGACGAGTTCCGGCACCGCCGCAATCACGTCGGAAATGATGTCGTCCGACGTGATGCGCTCCGCCTCGCCCTCGAAGTTGAGGATGATGCGGTGCCGCAAGGCCGGATAGGCGACGGCGCGGATATCCTCGTGCGCGACGGCCAGCCGCTCGGACAGGAGGGCGCGGATCTTCCCGGCGAGGATCATCGCCTGCGCGCCGCGCGGGCTGGAGCCGTACCGCACGAAGCGGCGCACGCTTTCCGGCGCGAGCGACTGCTCCGGGTGTGTCGCCAGCAACAGTTGCACCGCGTACTCGTTGATGTGGCTGGCGACAGGCACCTCGCGCGCCAGATCGCCCATGCGGATGATGTCAATGCCCGTCGCGACGGTATGCACTTCCGGTGTGTAGCCGCCCGTCGTGCGACGGAGGATTTCGCTCAATTCCTCGGCGCGCGGGAAGCCGACGACCAGTTTGAACATGAAGCGGTCGAGTTGCGCCTCGGGCAGCGGATACGTCCCCTCCATTTCGAGCGGGTTCTGCGTCGCGAGGACGAAGAAGGGGCGGTTGATCGGGTAGATCGTGTTCGCGACCGTGACGGTGCGCTCCTGCATCGCTTCGAGCAGGGCAGATTGCGTCTTCGGCGTGGCGCGGTTGATTTCGTCCGCGAGGATCATGTTCGCGAAGACCGGGCCGGGTTGGAACTGGAATGTCCGCCGTCCCGCTTCGTTTTCGGCGAGGATATTCGTGCCCGTGATGTCGGCAGGCATCAGGTCTGGCGTGAATTGGATGCGGCTGAACTGCAAATCGAGCGCGTCCGCGAAGGTGCGGATGAGCATCGTCTTGCCGAGGCCGGGCACGCCCTCGAGGAGCGCATGGCTCCCCGCGATCATGCAGGTGAGGACGGCCCGCACGACCTCCTCCTGCCCGACCATCAGGTTCGCGACTTCCGATTCGAGGCGGAAGGCGATCTCGCGGAACTGCTCCGGCGTCAGCATCGGCGGCGGATCGGGATTGTAGGGGGTCGGCTGGTTGCTATACAAGTACGACACGCGCTCCCTCGGTTTCAGCAATGCCGCACCCACAAGCGGCCAACGATGAGTAGTCTGCGCTCTCAGTATACCAGCGTGGGAGAAATTCAGGCGCAGGTACGCATCACATGCCCGTCGGTGTAGAATAAGGATGTAATCTGATTCTCAGATCATCAGATATATCGTACAGGATGGCACGTCATGATCGCAACAACGACGAAAGTGGGCCGACGCGGCGCAATTGTCATACCTGCCGAACTTCGCCGCCGCTTTGGCCTTGAAGAAGGCTCCCTCGTGATTGCCGAATCGACCGATCAAGGCGTATTGATCCGCCCGGCAATCGCCTTACCGGTTGAGCAGTATACGCCGGAGCGTCGGGCCGAATTTCTGCTATCGAATGCTGTTGACGCTGAAGCGTACGCATCGGCTCTCGATGAGGTTCGTGCGATGGGACTTGATCCGGGAACAATCGCCCACTACAAGCCCGTGCTATAGGCATCCAATCGCATGGACGTGGTTTTCCTCGATGCGAATGTGCTGTTTTCGGCGGCGTATCATCCCGGAGCGGGCCTTCGCAGGCTCTGGGAACTGGTAGATACGCGGCTTGTCACATCGGTCTATGCGGTTGAAGAGGCGCGTCGGAACCTGGACACGCCGCACCAGCGCGCCGAACTTGAAGCGCTGGTACGAATGCTTGAGATCGTACCCGAGCAGCGACAGATGGACCATCCCATCTTCGCGAGAATCGCATTACCCGAGAAGGATCGCCCAATCCTGCTCGCCGCTATCGCTGCACAAGCGACATACCTCCTGACCGGAGATGCCCGGCATTTCGGTGTCTATTATGAGCAAGATATTGCTGGTGTGGTGATTCTTCCTCCCGCGATCTGCCTCCGCATCGTCGCGGAGCATGCGCCCGACAAGGAATAGTCACCCCAGGATACATTCGCTACGCTTTACCAGGCTCCTTCACCATCACCACATAATCCTGATGCAAATAATGGTTCTCCCGCACATTCTCGATGCGCCAGCCGTTCCGTTCGTACAAACGTTGCGCGGGGCCACCGAGTCGTGTATTGAGGCTCAACTTGTGTGCGTTGTGGGTCGTCGCCCATTCCTCGAACGCCGCGAGTAGCCGCGCCCCGATACCGTGGTTCCGCTCCTCTGGCGCGACCATCAATTCGCTCAAGTGTGCCACGCCCGCGCTGTAACTGCATGTCGCGACGCCGATCAGCGTGCCGTCGCGCTCTGCCCTGATGACGCAACGACCGCCGACCCACGGCTCGGGGTCAATCGCGTGCCACTGCGCGTTGAGGAATGACCGCACAATCGCCTCGTCCGTGCCCTCGTGTATCACAATCTCCATGATCGTCGTGCTCCCTTCTGCATGGCGAGTATACTGCGTCGCATGGAATCGTTACGACTGCCGACCGTTTCGGTCATCATCCCTGCCTACAACGAGGCGCGTGTGATCGCCCGTGCGCTCGGCTCGCTCGTGGATCAAACGCACCCCCCGCATGAGATCATCGTCGTGGACGACGGCTCGACGGACGGCACGCCAGCAATCGTGCGCGGCTTCGGTGGCGTGACGCTGCTCGAACAATCGCACGAGGGGAGCGGCGCGGCGCGGAACCGTGGGGGCACCGCCGCGACGGGCGATGTGCTCTGTTTCGTGGACGCCGACATGCGCTTTGCACGCGACTTTCTCGCTCGCCTCGTCGCGCCGATTGCGCGCGGGGAGGCCATCGGCGCTTTCCACGCAACGGAGTACGTTGCCAACCCACAGGAGCGGTGGGCGCGTTTGTGGAATGTTAACCAGCGCCTGCCGATCACTCGCAAACTGCCGGATGACTACCCCGACCGACAAGCCGTCTTCCGTTCCGTCCGTCGCGACGCCTTTCTCGCGGCGGGCGGCTTCATCGCCGGTGGCTATGACGATGACCTTTCGCTGGCCGAACGACTCGGCACGCTGGCCGTCGCCGCCCCCGGCGCGGTCTGCTATCACACCAACCCGGCGCGGCTGCGCGAAATCTACGACCAGGCCCGCTGGATCGGCGCGAGCA
>JALYXG010000133.1 GCA_030947205.1 Chloroflexota bacterium | reverse complement strand
GAGGTCGTGCGGACGCGGTGGATGTCGTTCTCCGGCAGGAGGGTGTAGAAGTCGCCGGGCGTCAGGGCGTTGCGCTCCGCCACATCGAGGTCGGCGAAGTCGTCGCGCGAGCCGTCGTCGCGACGGTGATAGACGATTTCGTCCTGTGCGCCGCGATACAGCCCGACAAGCCCCCACGCGAGGTGGTCGTGGACCGGCGTTTCGCGGCCGGTCCCGAGGACGAGGGCAGAAAAGGCGAGGCTGCCGTCGCCCGCGCGATAGAGCAGCCACATGCCGGTGTTGGCGCCCATCCCGCTCTGCGCCGCCGGTTCCTGATACTCCGGTGGTAACCAGCCCGCGTCCGCGAGCAGGGCGGCGAAGTGGGGCCGAATCGCCTCCATCGCCGCCGCCGCATTCGGCGCCGCCGCGCGGGCGACGTTGACCGCCGCGATGAAGTCCCGCATCGCGGGCGTATCGAGAATGTACTGATCCTCGCCATCCTCGATCATCGGCAGGTCGTTGTGGAAATTACACATCGCATCTTCCTCCTGTACGCCATCGTCGTAGCCTCCATTGTACCCGATGCGAGGGTTAGGTTCCCCCGAAACCTTGACGACCACCGCCCAACCTGTGACGCTACCTGCGCCATCCTTGTACGCACCCCGCCGGGTGCCGTCTCACTCATTGCTCATTGCTCGTTGCTCGTTGCTTCGTATCGGAGGATCGCATGGTGACATTCGCGGAATTCCTGCCCCCGTACCCGAACCGAATGTGGGCGCTCTGCACGCAGATGGCGGTCACGCACGCCGTGACCGGGTTACCGTTCGGGTCGGGCGGGCCGCAGCATTGGACGCCGGAGCGGATCGCGGAGATGAAAATCGGCGACCGCCCGTGGGATTTCTACCCGATGTTGTACATGCGCGAGCGGTTCGCGGACGCGGGCCTGACGGTGGACGTGATCGAATCGTCTCCGCCGATGGACCGGATTCGCCTCGGCCTGCCGGGCCGGGATGCCGAGATCGAAAACTTCGCCACGATGCTCCAAAGCATGGGCGCGGTCGGTATCCCCGTCGTTTGCTGGAACTGGATGGCGCAGTTCAACTGGCAGCGCACCTCGCTGACGACGCGCGGTCGGGGCGGCGCGTTCGTTTCCAGTTTCGATTATGCGCTCGTCAAGGACGCCCCGCTCACCCCAGCGGGCAACGTTAGCGAGGAAGCATTGTGGGAGAACCTGCACTACTTCCTCGAACGGATCGTGCCCGTCGCGGAGGAAAGCAAGGTCCGGCTGGCGATGCACCCCGACGACCCGCCGCTCTCGCCGATCCGGGGCGTCGGGCGGATCATGCGGAGCATCGAAAACTTCGACCGCCTGCTTGATCTCGTCCCCAGCCCGAACAATGGCATCACGCTCTGCCAGGGTAATTTTGCGCTGATGGCCCCGGATGTCCCGCAGACGATCCGCCATTTCGCTGCGCGCAAGGCGATCCACTTCGTCCATTTCCGCGATGTGCGCGGCACGCCGGAGAAGTTCGCGGAGGTCTTCCACGACGAGGGGCAGACGGACATGCTGGAAGCGATGCGCACCTATCTGGAAGTCGGCTTCGATGGCCCGATGCGCCTCGACCACGCGCCGACGATGGAGGGCGAAGGCAACGACCAGCCTGGCTACGAAATTCTCGGTCGCCTCTTCGCCACCGGCTACATGACCGGCCTGCGCGAAGCCGCCATCAAAGACCTGGCGCGCGGCGAGAAACTGAATACGAGCGCAGAGAACGCAGAGGATGCAGAGCGCGCAGAGAGATAGATAAGGAAAATACGGAACCAAGATCCACCTCCAGATTCCCCTCTGTGATCTCTGTGTCCTCTGCGTTCTCTGCGTTAATCCTTTTTTGTATGTCAGGCGACGGTGCGGCCGAAGGAGCGGGCGGAGACGATCAGGGCGATGACCGCGAGGATGGCCGTGATCGCGATGCCCTTGACGACGCTCGCGTCGCCGAGGTGATCGTTGAAGATCGCGCGGGCCGCGTCCACTGCGTAGGAGAGCGGATTGACGGCGGCGATGCGGCGGAGCCAGAGCGGGGCGAGGCTGAGCGGCAGCAGCACGCCGGAAAGCAGAAGCAGCGGCAGCGTGATCGTCGTGAGCAGCGGGGCGAACGCATCCTCGCTCTTCAGCCAGAGCGCGAGGGCGTACGAGCACGAGGCCATCAGCAGCCCAATCAAGGCGATCAGCCCCAGCACGACGAGTAGCCCCGCCGGATGGATCTCCAGCCCGAACGGCAGGGAGAGCAGAACGAGCAGCAGGGACTGAATGAGAAGAATGAGGATATCGCGCAGGGCGCGGCCCAACAACAGCGCGAACCTGCTCACCGGGGTGACCTGTAGCCGCTCAACCAGGCCGTAGCGCAGTTCCGCGATCAGCGTGAAGCCGACAAAGGCAGTACCGAAGAGTCCAAGCTGGATGAGCAGACCGGGAACAAAGATATTGTACGCGCCGCCTGACGGGAATCCGGGCGTTGTGACGATTGACTTGAGCAGCGGCGCGAATAAGAGCAGATAAAGGATCGGCTGGATCAGCCCGATCACGGTCCACGCCGGATTCCCGAGGGTGAGGCCGAGGTTGCGTTGGAACACGAGCCAGGTATCACGGAGGATTTTCATCGTCGTACTCCTTTAATCTGTACGGTCGGGCAACGGGAGATGGGAGATCGAACCACCAAGACACCAAGAACACCAAGAAGAGCAAAGGGAGAACTCTTGTATCCTTCTTCGTATTCCCTTGGTGTTCTTGGTGTCTTGGTGGTTCGATCTCCCATGTCAGGCGGCCTGCTCGCGGAGCGAGCGGCCGGTCTGGCGAAGAAATACGTCGTCGAGGCTGGGTCGGGTGAGGGAGATCGTTCGCAGTTCGAGGCCTGCGCCATCGAGCAGGCGGAGGATTGCCGGCATCGCCGTCTCGCCGCGATCAACGTAGAGTCGGAGCGCGCCATCCTCGGAGCCGGTTTCCCGGACGAAGGGCTGACCGCCGAGCAGATCGAGCGCGACTTGCGGGTCCCCGCTGATGCCGAGCGTGACGATGTCGCCGGCGATTTGCCGTTTCAATTGGTCGGGCGTCCCCTCGGCGACGATTCGCCCGTGGTCAATGATCGCCAGACGGTCGCAAAGGGCGTCCGCTTCTTCGAGGTAGTGCGTCGTGAGGAAAACCGTCGTGCCGCCATCGCGGAGCCGACGCACCTCGTCCCAAAGGCGGGCGCGACTCTGCGGATCGAGGCCGGTCGTCGGCTCGTCAAGGAAGAGCAACTGTGGCGTATGGATCAGGCCAAGCCCAATGTCGAGGCGTCGGCGCTGGCCCCCCGAATAGCTGCCCGTGCGCCGGTCAGCGCATTCCTCCAATTCGAGCGTCACGATTAACTCGGCCGCGCGCCGCTTTGCCGCCGCCGCGCTCATCCCATACATACGGCCCTGGAAAACGAGTTCGGCGCGGCCAGTGACGGCGGGATCGGTGCCGCCGCGCTGGCCGACGTAGCCGATCCGCTCGCGCACGCGCTGCGGTTCCCGGCGCAGGTCGCACCCGGCCACGGTCGCGGTGCCACCCGTCAGCGGCAGCAGCGTCGCGAGCATCCGCAGCGTCGTCGTCTTCCCCGCGCCGTTGGGGCCGAGGAAGCCGAAGAGTTCGCCCGCCTCGACGCGCAGATCAACCCCCGCGACCGCCTCGACATCGCCCCGGCGGGCCTTGAAGGTGCGGCGCAGGTCGTGCGTCTCGATGATCGCGCCGTGGCTGTCCGGGCGCTCATTGTGGCTACTCATCATGGTCCGTCTCCTTTCGATGCTCGTCGGTCTCTGTCATTTCCGTCGTTCCACCGCGATCACTCACGACCGGCGCTCCTTCGCTGATCGTGTAGGACGGCCACGTCAATGTCCCGTTCCTGATCTCCTGGACGATTTGCCGCACCCACCGCACTTCGGCTGCCCGTTGCGCCAGCGCGAACTCCTCCTCCAGCAGAAAAAGCCGGGGAACATTCAACCGCTCCCTGACGGAGCCGAGTGTGAACTGCCGCTCCTCGATCTCATCATCGAGGCGGCGCGCGCGTTCTTCGAGGAGCGCGATTGTTTCGGTGGGGGAAAAATGCGCGATGAAGCAGAGCGCCGCCGCGAACTGCGTGTATTCCGTCGCCGGCGTGCTCATCAGTTCGCGGTGCCAGCCGCCGAATTTCGCACGGCCCGCCTCGGTCAGGGCGTAGACTGTCCGCTCCGGGCGGCGGCCCTCGCGCTGCGTCTCCTGCGGCACGATCAGCCCGTCGCGCTGGAGTGTCTCGACAACTGTATAGAGCGACCCGCGATTGAGTTTAATGCTGTGCTCCAAGCCGCGCGCGCGCATCAGGAAGTCCATCTCATACGGGTGCGTCGGTCGCTCCGCGAGCAGCGCCAGCACCGCGAGCGCGAGCAGGTTGGAGCCGGATCGTTTCGTTGCCATCTTCTCTACCGAATCCTCACCCAATAGTCGTCACCGATTAGTTGTAATGAAGCTTACCAACTTAATCCGGTAACGATTTGGTGGCACAGGTTTGCAACCTGTGAACCCGGCATGCCGCCCGGAGGGCACCCGGAAACCTGCCCCACCCGATTACCTGGTTAAGTTGGTAAGGTTCAT
>JALYXG010000087.1 GCA_030947205.1 Chloroflexota bacterium | reverse complement strand
TGGTCGCCACCGAGGACGACGGGAAAGACGCCGCGCTCGTGGATGTAACTGACTGCGTTGGCGATCTGATCGAAACTCTTCTCGATATTGGCAGGGATGACCTGAATATCGCCCGCGTCCACCATATCAAGCATCTCGTGCAGCTCGATCCCCCGCCCCGGATTGTACGAACCGCCGAGCGCGGACGCCTGCCGGAGCGCCTGCGGGCCGAAGCGAGTGCCGGATCGGTAGGTCGTGCCGGTATCGAGAGGCGCGCCGACGAAGACGACATCCTGCCCGCCGAGTTCGCGCATATCTTCGAGGAACGGCACGCCGATGAAGGTGTTCCCCTGGCTTCCCCACCGACCCCGCCGGAACAAGGTGATCGCGCGGTCTTTGATGCTCTCGGCTGCTTCGAGGCCGTGCAACTTGATTTGCTCTGCTCGCTCCTTCGCCTTTGGGCCGGTCAACGCCGCTTCCCGCTCCATCGCCCATGTGCCCTGAAGGTCTTCGCGTTGCAGCGGTTGCGTGCCCCCCGTCGGTTCGCCGTGTTCGCCCGTCGTGGTGCGTACCCGTCGCCGGGCCAGATAGCGCTGCTGGCGGCGATACCCACTGCCCGGCCCGTGATGATACCGGGCGAACTCCCGCCCCGGCCCGTGTCGCATACGGCGCAGTTCCCTCTCGAACGTCACCATTCGCTCCTTCCAAAATAACGAGTAGCGAGTTCAGGAGTCGCGCAGTTCGCGAGAGAAACCCGGTGGTGGCGGGCTTTAGCCACCACCAAGAAATTGCCCCAACTGCGTAAGTCCTACAGAGAAATTGGGATAAGATTCCGGCCACATCGGTGACGGAAATTTGCCGCGATGAGACCGCAACGGTGGGACGCTGCTCACATTGCCTGGCCGTAGTCGCGCCGCACCATCCCCGCCAGGCTCGTCTGCGCAACTGCCGGATAGCGACGCCCCGTCTCCGATGCATCGAAGGTCATGTCCCGCGTGTCCATCACCACGCCCGCCTGGATTTGCCGGGCAATTGTCGGCTTTACCGGGCGCAGCAGCACCGCCATCAGCTGCATCATCGGCAGCGGGACGTGGCGCACCTTGCCGACCTCCCCGTTCACGGCCTCGAAGGTCTGCGCGAACTGCGCCATGCTCAGGTTCTCCGGCCCGCCGACCTCAACAACCTCGCCGCGCATCGCCGGGTCGGTCACGGCCAGATTAACGAACCTGGCGACATCGTCCGCCGAAACGAAATTGATCGGGTTGACGCCCCGCCCGAACAGCTGTGTCGCGCCGGTCTTCATCAACGGTTCCCCGACAATCTTCGCCCACGTCTCCATCGAGGCCGTCGGCCGGATGATCGTCCAGGTGAGTCCACTCGCCCGCAGATCCTGCTCGGCGCGGTATTTCATGCGGAAGAGGTCCATCGGGTGATCGGGGGCCGCGCCCTGCACCGATACGAGGATGAAATGTCCCGCCCCCGCTTCGCGCGCAGCCCGGATCAGGTTGGCGTTGCCCTCGCCGTCCACTGTCCGTGGATTGTCGCCGCCCGTGCCACTGAATCCCTGAATCGCGGAGATGACTGTCTCGGCCCCCGCCATCGCCCGCGCGAGGGTGGCGAAATCCCGCACGTCGCCTGCCACGACCTCAACATGATCGCCCGCGAGATGCTGCGCGCGCGCCGGGCCACGTGTCAGGATACGCACCACGCGCCCGTGATCCGTAAGCAGGCGCGCAACCCGCGTCCCGAGGATGCCGGTGCCGCCTGCGATGAGGATCGTCATGCCGACCCCCCACCCGCCACCCTTTGGCGCACGGCCGCATCGTTGCCCGCACCACCCATTTCCACCGGCTCCATATACATGCGCGCCCACGTAATCAGGTCATCCTCTACCCCTAGAATCGTCACACCGCGCATGGCGAACGCCGCACCGTCGGCCCGCGTCCCTCGCCAATCCCACTCCCCCCACACCGTGCCATCGGCCGACGACGAATGCACCAGCGTCGCTGCGAGATCGGGGACACCGGCGAAGATCTGGGTCCAATTCTTGCGCATCGAATCGGTCCCACGGAAGGCGCGATCCGGGTGTGCCGGGAACTCGCTCGCATAGTCGGGCGCGAAGCACGCGGCGAGGGTGTCGAGGTCGTGTGCGTTGATCGCATCGCGCATACGCACGATCATGGAGAGGGGAGCGGTCGGCGACGGCATCTGCGGCACCTCCAGAGTTCGTTGGCTGCATTTTCTTCTGACGAGGCATGCTCGCTACGCGCGACTCATTTCGTCTTCCAGAGCTTCCAGGTATCCCAGTATTGCCACATGGCATTCGGGATGTATCCCTGGATGGTCTTCTTGACGAGGATCAAATCGCGCGGGAAGCCGAGCCAGAAAGCGGGCATGTCGTCCGCGATAATTTCCTGGAACTTGCCGAGCAGGTCCTTCTGCTTGGAAAGGTCCGGCTCGCGGATGATCTGCTGCAAGAGCGTATCTGCCTGTTCGTTCTTCCAGCCACCGAAGTTGCGCCCCTGCTTGGTCTTTCGCACGTCCCATTCGCTGCCGTAGTAGTTGAGGTCCGAGAAGCCCGCGAACAGGATGCGGCTCGTGAAGTACAAGTCGTAGTCGAGCGAGGTCTGCCAGCGCGCCTTGAGCGCCGCCGTTTCTAGCGTCTGGATGTCCATCGCGATGCCGAGCTTCTTGAAATCTTCCTGCATCGAGACGGCGATCTTGGCGACCGGATAACTCTGACTGGTCGAGGTAATGGCGACAAACTTGACGGCCTTGCCGTTTTTATCGAGTAGGTTGCCGCTGCCGTCCTTCTTGTAGCCGGCGGTTTCGAGCATGCTCTGCGCCTTCGTCTGGTCGTAGTCCGGGTTCTTCAGTTTCGTATTGTACGCCCACGGGAAGGCGATGGAGCCGATCTTCGTCTCGTCCACGAACCCCTTGAAAATCGCCTGCGCGTAGCCCTTGCGGTCAATGCCCATCGAGAGCGCCTGCCGCACCTGCTTGTCTTTCAAAAAGTCCGCCGTGTCCGACTTCGGGTTCTGGAAGTTGATCCATGCGCTCATGAAGGCGAGGGCGTACGCACTGTAGACGAGGCCGTCCTGTTTCGAGACCTGATCAATGTCGTTCGCCGTCACCGGCCAGAGCATGTCCGTCTCGTTGTTCAGCCACGACGTCAGTTGCGCGCTGGACTGGTCAATATTCTTGAAGACGAGTTTCGCGTAATGCGGCTTACCCTGGAAGTAATTCGGATTGACCTCGTACTGGATGTTCGGCGGCGCGGCGCCCGGATCGTACTTAGTCTGCTTCCACGCGCCAGTACCGATCAGATTGCTCCCGGCGTAATCGAACCCCTTCAGCGTCTTGGCGCCTTTTTCGCCCTTTGCCGAGTCGAAGTACGCGCCAAACTGCTTCTTTTGCATGATGAACTGGTTGCAGGCATTGAGAATCCAGTCGCCGGACTTGTCCTCGAGATCGAAGCGGACGGTGTTGGCGTCCACAACCACCGGGTCCTTCTTCATCAAGGGGAAGAAACGCGCCACGCCGCTGTCCGGATCGTCCCGGTAGGCGATCATCGAAAAGGCAACATCGTCCGCCGTCAGCGGCGTGCCGTCGTGCCACTTGATGTCCTTGCGCAGCGAGAAGGTGTACGTCTTGCCGTCGGCGGAAACGTCCCACTTCTCGGCCAGCCAGGGCTTCGGGTCGAGCGTGTACTCGTCAATCCAGACGAGTGGATCGTAGACGAAGGTATACGGCGAGTAACTGTTCAGCGCCGTCGGGTTGAGGTCGGAAATGTCGTCGTTACCCCGGATGATCGTCAGGGTATCCGGGCTGTCGGTCGGCGTGCCGGTGTACTTCGGTTGCGGATCGGTGATGACGGTCAGTTTGCCGATCGTTTGATTCGCCGCTTGCGGGGTCGTGGCGCTGCTTGCCGACTGTGTCGGGCTGACGGCGGACGCGGCGGTGGTCGTCCCTGCCGGTGCGGGCGCGCTGCTCGCCGCACGGGTCGCCGCACTGGTCGGCGCGGCAACATTCGGTGGGGCGGTCGGGTTCGGCGCGGCAAGGTTGGCGGTCGCGGTCGGCGCGCTCGGGCTGCTCGCCGAGTTTCCGCAGGCGGCGAGGAGCGCGCTGAGGGAGACCGCGCCGCTCACTTGCAGGAGGCGACGGCGGGCGAGATGCGCGTTCTGGAGCATCTGGACACGCTCACGCACATACGCGAGATCGTCCTCAGCGGGGCTGGATGTGGCATCAACCGGCTGTGTTTCCTTGCTGCTCATCGGATTCCTCCATCATCGGCGGTTACGCCCCGCCGCTACTCCCCTTCACGTCTTTTCCCCGGTGGTGGCGGGCTTTAGCCTGCCGCCACCAGATTTCTCGTTGCA
>JALYXG010000079.1 GCA_030947205.1 Chloroflexota bacterium | reverse complement strand
CGTATAGCCCCATCGAGATCGTTATTGTGGACAACGCCTCGACCGACGGCACGGCGGCGGACCTGGCGGGATACGAGGATGGCGCCACGGTTGTCCGTTTCGCCGAGAATATCGGCTTTGCGCGCGGCATGAACGCGGGGTATGAGGCCTCGCACGGGGAATATATCGTGCTATGCAACACCGATGTCGTGCTGCACCCGCAGTTCGTCGCTGAGGCAGTCGCGCTGCTGACACGGCACCCCGATGTCGGCGTGATCGGCCCGTATGTGCTGCGAATCGAGGAGGAGGGAGACGGACGGTTCTGGGAGTGGGACCCGCCGCGTACCCTGCCGCTGGATGGCGCAGTGGTCGGCCTGACCCGCCGCTTCCTCCATGTGCGCTCGGTTGAGGAGCGCGACGACGAGTGGCGCGTCTCGTTCAAGGCAAACGGCGCGTGTCCGGTCGTTCGTCGCGCGACGATCGAGGACCTCCGCGCCCGCTTCGGCGTTGGGCCATTTGACCCGATCTTCGATACCTACGGCGAGGATGTGGATTTCGCCTTCAAGACCTGGTCGCTGCGATGGCGGACGATGTTCGCGCGGGCGGTGATCGCGGGGCATGTGCGCTCGTATGCCTCGGCAATGCATCTGTGGGACAAGCGCGGGCGGCTGCGGGTCAATCTGATCGCGGAGCGATACATCAATGGCGTGCGCCATCTGTCGCTGCCGCAGTTGCTGCGCGTGCTGCCGCTCGGCGTCGCGACGGACGGAGCGGCGCTCGCGCGGCAAACGCTGCGGGGCGACTGGGAGGCGTGGCGCGACGTGCGCGTGGCGCGCGCGCGCGTCTGGGGGATGCGGCGCGACCTCCTCCGCTTCCGCCGCACGCACCGGACATGGCGGACGATCCATTTTCCGTCCGAGGTCTACTGCCCCGATTCCCCCGCCCCGCCCGCGCCCAGGCCGTGGGGGTAGGTGGGGGCCGCGAGCGCCAAAAAGGCGCGAAATCAGGTCACCGTCTCCCGCCAGCACGACGCTATCGCACGACGTCGTTACACTGGCGCCGCGATGCCGTCCGTGCGCGCAACTTCCGGCAAGTCGCGCTCGATCAGCAGGACTGCGCCCATACCGAGGATCGAGATGACGATTATGATCCAGAAGACTGGCTCGTATCGCCCAAACAGCGTGTAGAGCAGACCCGCGCTGACCGGGGCGGCAGCCCGCGCGCCCGTGACGAAGAGCGCGAGCACACCGCTGATCGTACCGTACTCGCGCGGCCCGTACATCTCGGCGACGAGCGCGGCGCGGGCCGGGGTGATCGCGCCGAAGCCGATGCCGAACAGGATGACGAAGGCGATCACCCCGGCGGTTGTGGTGGTGGTGACGAGAACGACCAACCCGACTGTTTGGAAAAGGAAAATGCCCGCCGCGACGTACCGGCGCGGGATGCGTCCGCCGAGCGGTGTGAAGATCAACCGCCCTGGCAGCGCGAGAATGCCGATCAGGCCCGCCGCCGTCGCGGCGAACCCCGTGCTGAAACCGTGGTCGGTGAGGTAGGGGATGAGATGCACTGTCACGGCGACATTGGCAAGGAAGGCGAGGCAGAACGCCGTCGTCAGCCACCGGAACGACGCGCTGCGGAAGGCGTCGTGCGCGCGGACACTCCGATCCAAGTGCTGAGTACTCCGGGCGCCCTCTGGGCAGGATGAGTGCTGAGTGTTCTCGCTACTGCCGACTGCTTCCCCGTCGGGCAGCAGGCCGAGGTCTTGCGGGCGGCGGCGGAGGAAAAAGGCGTGCAGGGGGATCGTTGTAGCGGCGAGGATGATCGCCAGCGTAACGAGCGCCATACGCCAGCCCTGCGCGCGAATCAGCCAGCTAATCAGCGGAATGAAGATGACGCTGGCGAAACCGCCGACGAAGGTGATGATCGTCAGGGCGCGCGCCCGGTAGCGCGCGAACCACGTCGCAATCGCCGCGAAGGCCGGTTCGTAGAAAATCGCCGCCATCGTCACGCCGAGCGCCGCCCAGATCAGATAAAAGAGCGCGAGGTTGCGCACCACCGAGAGGGCGAGCAGGAGCAGCGTCGCCGCGCACGATCCGGCGGTCATCAAGAGCCGGGGGCCGTGCCGGTCCACCCACCGCCCGACACCAAGCCCCGCCACCCCGGAGCAGGCGAGCGCGAGCGAGAACGCCCCGGTCATCGCCGCGCGCGACCAGCCCAGATCGCCGCCGATTGGCTTGAGAAAGACCGAGAACCCGTAATACAGGATGCCCCACGAAACGACCTGCGTGCAGGCGAGCGCGAGCAGCATCACCCAGCCGTAATAGAGCCTATCCCACCGTCGCATCAGCTCTCCCCGGTTTCCGGTTTCCGCTCTCATGTGAGGTTCGCCGGGATGAGGCGTTCGACGATGACGGTGTCTTTCCAGGCACCATCGAGTTTGCCGTGATTCTGGTACACACCGACCTCGCGGAAGCCGACTTTGGCGCACAGGGCGCGGCTGGCGACGTTTTCCGGGAAGACGCGGGACAGCAGTTTCCACA
>JALYXG010000061.1 GCA_030947205.1 Chloroflexota bacterium | reverse complement strand
TAGGCGTCGTTGTGCGGGTCGTAGAGCGGTGTGATCCCCGGCATCGCCTTGAATGAGTAGAGCGGCTTGAGACTCTCGCGCAGCGTGCTCGGATCGTTGAGATGATCCAGTTCCAGGTAGGTGACGTGGTACTGCCGCATCACAGCGTAGACATCATCGAGGCTGCCGAGCGGCAGCATCACCGCGCGACGACCGCTGTGCCACGACACTTCCCACGGGTTGCGCGTCATGATGACCGCGTCGGGCGGCGTGTTCGTTTTCAGCCAATCCGATACGACGACTATCTCATTGCCGCCCGTCTGCGCCTGCACGCGTACCGCGATGTCGCGCGCATCGGGGATCAGGACACCAAGCAGCAGGAGCGCGGCGAAGATGGGCACGAGCGCGCGTTGCCACATACCGGCGAACCAGGTCACGAGCGCGTCATAGGTCCACTCGATCCCGGACGCGGCGTAGAGCAGGAGCCACGGCATGAAGACGAGGAAGTACCGGCTCTCGTCGTGCCAATACAGGAGTACGAACAACGTGTACGGGACGAACGCGCCCGCGAGGACGAGACCGAAACCCGGTGCCGATTGCCGCGACGCCCCAACAATCAGACCGAGCAGCATGAAGGGGATCAGCAGGCGCGGCAGCAGCGCGCCGCTCGTCGCGTCCGACCATAGTTTGGCAAACTGATGCCCCTGCACGGACAGGAAATGCTCGTAGCCATAGCCGACGAGCAGACGCGGATGGGGCAGATCGCGGCCCCAAAAAACGCCGTATATCCCTTCCACCGGCTGTTTCGGGTCATACTTCAGCACCCATGCGTCGAGGGATTCGGTTGTATGGAACGGCGCGCCGAACGTGACAAGATTGCGGATTACCCAGGGTGCGTAGAAAAGCGCTGCTGTCACTCCCGCGACCACGATGCCGGGCCACTGCGGCCCGACATGCATCCGGCGCGCAACGAGCCATGCAGCCACCGCCGCGCCCGCGATCAACACGCCCCCGCTCGGCTTCGCCAATAGCAGGCACCCGGCGCTTGCACCCACGGCAACATCGGGCAGCCACGCGCGCCACCAGGCCGGATTCGCTCGTGCTGCCGCAGGTGGCGGCGCGCACCACGCGCGGTACACGGCAACCACGAAGACGGCAAAGAGCAGCGAGAACACGAGATCATTGACGGGGAAGAGCGTATCTTCGAAAAGAATTGGCGTGGCGACGAGAAAGAGCGCCGCCAGCATTCCGACGCGGCGGCTCCATCGCCACGCACCGACCGCCGCGACGAGCGCGATGAGCGCGCCCATCACGACGACATTCGGCAGTTTGGCGACGACGGTTGAAATACCGAAGACGCGGAAGAACGCCGCGATCATCCAAACCTGCAACGGCGGCCACGTCTCGGCGGGGTGCGTGATCGTCGGGAGGCGTTGATAGAACTGCGGCACATAGTCAATCACGTCGCCGTGGCCGCGCACGATATTCGCCGCCCGCACGGCATTGTCGGCGTAATCCGCGTGGCCGATAAAGTCCACACGCTGGATCACCGCAAACGTACACAGCGCGTATACAACGACGAGCGTGCCGACGACCGCGCGCGCAATCACCCGCCGGTCGAGCGCATTCCAGACGGAGCCGAGTGTCGCGCCCGTCTCGCGCCAGTGCCACCCGACGCCGAGCGCCCCGATCCCTACCATCATCGGCACGAGGAGCGGCGGGAGGATAAACCGGCTTTCGGGAACCGCGACCGCCGCCAGTGCAACGACCGCCGCGCACGCACCACCGATCACGCCGCGCCACGGGACACGTACGACCAGCGCGACGATGAGAGCAAAGAGCGCGAGCCGCAGCGCCCACGGCCAACCGCCGACCGCGCCCGCCCACCACGACACGCGCACCGGCTCGACGCGTATGCGATTCACCTGCACGCCGAGGACGCGCGAATCGGCGTTGTTCGGCACGTATCGCTCCGCGCGCAGCCGCACCGTCAGGTCCGCCGCCGTGCCGGACGCATCCACGTCCGCGAGGACGGGATTGAACTGCGCGAACGCACCGACCGTCGCGGGGCCGCCGCCGATGTCCACCGTGAAGGGCGTCCCGGCGCGCGCATCGCGTCCATTACGTGCGACGACTTCGATGTGCGCTTTCCGCACGCCACCATACCCCGGAATGGCGAACGTTGCATTCGTCCGGGTCCAGCGATACGTCACACCATTGTCGCGCTCGTCGCCATTGAATCCGACGATCACGAGGCGGTCGGGGAAGCGGCCGACATCGAGGGTCACGGGCCGGGCAATCGGGAAACACACGAGATACGCGATGAGCGCGACGGCAATCGCAACGCCGGATTGGCGGGCAACGCCGCCCCACCGCCGCCACCAATCCGCCCATGCCGTGCGTGCAGCGGGCAATGTCGGAAGGCGGGCGCGCATCGTGAGCCCGTTCACGAGTAGCGTACTTCAATCGTGACCGTTTCGCCGGGGAGGATGTTGCCGACGCGGATTTGCGCGCCGCTGATGTCCCGCGCGCCGGAACCGCCCGTCCAGGCGACTTGTTTCGGCGCGCCGGGCAAGGTCAAGGTCGCGTCGTTCACGCCGGCCTGCCCGTCGTTGCGCACCGTCAGTACCGTCGTCGCACCAATGCGGACGCTCGACACTTGCAGGTGCGCGCGGGCATCCACGAAATTGGTGATCGTCGTTACCGGCGCGACCCAAAGGCCGAGCGAGCGGCGATCCGACGCGTACGCGACGACGCGGCCCCAGATCGCTTGCGCGGGCGGCGTGGCAATATTCTCCGGATGCGCCCAGAGGGAGAAGACACCGTTCGTCGCAAGGGCAATATCAATACCGCGCTGCGCCGCCGCCTCGTCGCCGGGTCGGTCAATCAGTTCCTGATCGGGCACGACGCGCATCTGCGGATAGGCGGGCACGGACTGGAGATCGTACGTCCCCGGTTTCGTGTCGTAGAATCGCGTCACATTGGTGATGCCGTGCTTCGCGAGCACAGCGTAATATTCCGCAGTCACGCTGTTCGAGGCGCGCCACGGAAAGGCGAAGGAGTGCGCGGGGGCGTAGCCATTCTCTTTGGCGGTCTGATCCCAGGCCGTCAGATCGTCGTCGAGTTGCTGCGCCGTGATCCCGGCATGGAGGAAGAGGTGCCCGAAGCTATGTGATTCGATGTCGTGCCCATCGTCGCGCAATTGCTTCGTCAGCGAGCCGAAATACCACGCGGGGTTCGTGTCCTCCGTTCCGAACGGGTCGTCGCTGTACCACGGATGGGTTGTCCAGTAGTCAGACGCGAAGCCCGCCGTCACCGCGTTGTACCGGGTGTACGTTGGGTTGCCGACGAACTGACGGCGGAGCGTATTGCCGGTGAGGAAGTTGTAGCCGTTGACATAGAACGTCGCGCGCGTGTCGTACGCCGCGAACAACTGGCGCAGAAAGGTCGCGCCGCTCCGCATCGCCATCGCGCGCGCTTCGGCATCGGCCACGTCATGATCGGTCAATCCGCCGCGTGTGTGGATCAAACCACCCATCGCCGTCTCGAAATCGAACGAGAAGGCGAGGGCAGCTTTGGCGTAGTTCGGTAGCGCATCGAGCCGTCCGCCATCGCGCGGCTGGAGGCGCACGGTGTCCACCAGCGCGCCGGGCGGCAGGGTCAGGGCGAGGCTGGCGTACACGGCCCCGGCGGGCGCGGCGCTATCCCGGATCGGCACGCCGACCGCGAGCGTAACGGGGCTTTCCGCCAGTAGACGCAACGTCTCGTCCGACCAAAGGACACGCGCGGGAATGCCGCCCGTGCCCCCTTGCGCCAGCAGGACGTGCGCCGAAATCCGGTAGCCGTCGCCCGCCTGCACGGGCACGCGTGGCGAGGTCGCCGTGCCCGTCTCGTTCACCGCCGTCAGCGTCGTCCCATCGGGCGCGATGCGGGCATTGGCATCGAGGGTCCAAAGCGGCGTGATCGTGCCGGAAGCGAGACGGGTGGCGACGGGCGGCAGCAAGTTCGGCACGGTGGTGACGGCGCTGGACGTCGCGGCTGATGACGCGCCGCAACCACTGAGGGTCAGCATGAGCAAGATAGCGACGCCACTCAGCGCGCCGACCCGCTCCCGGCGGACACGGGGGATGCGCAGCCCACCGACGAGCAAAATGAGCACGGCGGCGGCGCACAGAGCGACGGGCGCGACATAGACACTGGTTTCCGTACCGACCGCGACGATCGCCGGCCGGTCCGCCCCTTTGGTGGCGACGCTCACCGCGATACCCGCGCCGACCGATGCCACACCCACGAGGATCACGGCAGGCGCCCATCGCGCCCGCTCCCGCGCGACGACCGCGACCAGCAAGAGATAGCCAATCGCCGCGAACGCGCCGAAGAGCAGCACCGGGCGCTCTTCCGCGACCATGCCGCTCGGCTGGCGGTCGAGCAGCGCGGGCAGCCCCAATGAGAGAAGCAGGATCGTGGTGGTGGCCCGCGC